>CASQMQ010000012.1 GCA_949430125.1 uncultured Pseudomonadales bacterium | reverse complement strand
CTTACCTTTCCGGACGTCTCTGCTCGGTGTTTCGATTGGGTAGGAGAATGGGTCAGTGAAGATGGCTCTGTTGTATTTCCCTTTTGGCGTACGCAATGTCAGAAGGTTACAGCTAGTTAATGGGTGAATAGTTATTTGAATAGTTCAATTGAATGCAAGGATTTCTAAGAATGAATGTAAAAAAAGGCTACAAGCAGTTAGTTGCCGAGGCGGAACAGCAAATACAGGCTATTGATTCCTCCGAATTAAAAGCGCGGTTGGAGAATTTGGACGAGTCGGTGGTAATTATCGATCTGCGGGATGTGCGTGAGGTAAAGCGCGAAGGTAAGATTGCTGGCTCCCTGCACATTCCCCGTGGCATGCTGGAGTTTTGGGTTGATCCAGACAGTCCTTATTATCGCACTGAATTCGATAAGGCGAAGGAGCTGATCCTGTATTGCAATAAGGGGTGGCGTTCAGCTTTATCTACGCAATCTCTGCAGAACATGGGTATCGAGAACATCGTGCACCTCAAGGGTGGCATGGAGCAGTGGCAGAAAGATGGTGGTGCTGTCGAATTGAATAAGAGCTGAGTCGAATTAAATTGGTCACGAGGTAGACGCTAGCATTGGACTCTAGCTATGATGTCGCGACCAATAAAAGGCGCGAGGACAGCGGCTATGAAGACTAAATCTAATGTGATCAGCAAATCGGCAATACTTAGCCGTCGTACCCTCCTCAAAGCAATTCCAGCACTCTCGCTCAGCCCGGTATTGTTTGCGCAGTCAGGTTCTGCAATTGCAGTGCGTAAACTTCACAGCTATGGCATGCGGGTTTCAAATGTCGAGCGATCGGTGCGGTTCTATCAAGATCTGTTTGGTGCGAGTATTCAGTCACGGCAAGGTGCATCTGTCTGTTTACGTATTGGCGAGGGGCCGAGGTTCTTCTCATTGTCGCCGTTGTTACCGGGCCAAGCGCCAGGCTTTAGTCATATCGGTCTAAGCGTTGAAAATTTCGATCTGGAATCGGTGCACAATCAGTTAGATGCGCTAGGCGTATCCCGTCGTGCTCAGCCAGGGCCTAATCAAGCCTCTCTCGATGTTGCTATGCAATCTTGGACTAGGACTCGCAGACAAGCTGAGGGTGGCTCGGCGTCGGGAACGCAGGAGCTCTTTTTCGCGGACGTCGAAGGCCTGATCTACCAACTCTCTAGCGCTAATCACTGTGGTGGTGCGGGTGAACATGGCGACGTTTGTGAGCGCGTGGAGGAGGCAACAACGGATGGCATGTTTGATACGGTTGATCTCAGCCACTTTACTAATTTTCTTGCCAACAAAGATCGCGCGAATGAATTCTATACGCGCGCTTTCGGTCTGGGTTTCCAAGCTTACCAGGGGCCAGCATCACCAATTGTCGGCGTAGGAGATGGCATACAATTTCTGATGTATGTAGGCGGCAATCAAAGGGGAGCGCCAACGGCGCCAGGCCGAGTGGATCATGTCTGCCTTAGCGTCGAAGACTTCGATGTAGAAGGGATCATTGTGAAGCTAGAAGACTATGGTTTCAGCGCTAGAGAGAACGCGGATAATACCCCGCCATTAGTGCATTGGATTAGCATGCGAATGCCAAATCGCGGGGGTATAGAGGGTGGAACCCCGGAGGTCTATTTTTCAGATCCCGATGGAATACGAATTCAACTGCAGGATGCTGTGTATTGTGGCGGCGGCGGTTATCTCGGAGACGATTGCAGTGCGACGGTCTAAGCGCTTCGTTTGATTATTATTGATTGGTGTAAAAGGAAGTAGTATGGAACATCGGTATATAGGAAAGAGTGGATTAAGAGTTAGTCCTATTTGTATGGGGACTATGAGTTTTGGTAGCTGGAGCGATAAGAAGGAGTCGTTCAAGATTCTTGAAGAGTCCTATGAGCGCGGCATCAACTTCTTCGATACGGCAGAGGTTTATCCAGTGCCTCCGTCGGCCGAGACTGTCGGTGTTACTGAGCAAATATTTGGCGAATGGGTTCAGACAAAGCCTAGAGATTCACTCATCATAGCGACCAAGGTTGCCGGAGCAGCGGCAGGTTGGTTCGTCCCCCCTATTCGTCATGGTCTGACCGCTCTCGACAGGTTCCATATTGAAGCGGCCGTAGAAGGCTCGCTACGCAGAATGAAAATTGACTACATCGATCTCTATCAGGTGCATTGGCCAGATCCAATCGTGCCTATCGATGAAACGATGGAAGCATTAGATAGGCTGGTTCAGGCGGGCAAGGTTCGTTATACGGGTACTTCTAACGAAACTTCCTACGGATTGACGAAGGCAAATACCGTTGCTGATTATGAGGGCCTAGCACGATTTCAATCTATTCAGAATAATTTTTCTCTGTTGAATCGTCGCTTTCTGGATGAATTGGCGGACAGGTGTGTAAAAGAGAGCACGTGTCACTATTACCTTATTCCCCAATTGGCGGTGGTGTTCTTAGTGGTAAATACAATCAGCCCCAGAAGTACCAAAAAACTCTCGCTTCGCAGAATACGGCTCCGCAGATCCAAGACAGAGGGCTATGTCTAGTCGTTTTGTAAACGAAGGAACCTTGGCCTCTACCGCCAAATATATGGAGATTGCAAAAGAGGCTGGTATGTCCCCAGTGACTTTGGCAACTGCCTGGAGTATGAATTTCGACTTTGTCGCATCGACCATTATCGGTGCGCGAACTGCAGATCAGTTAGAAGAGTCGTTGGCGGCCCTTGATGTAACACTTAGCGAAGAGACACTGAAGCAGTGCGATGATGTGCATAAGCAAATACTTTATCCGATGGGCTAGTCTTTTTAGTCTTCTTGTCGCGACGATAGCCAATGCTCAGACAGTGCATATCTCCCACTGTATGGCTGGCTGTCCGGTGGTCGCTGACAGCACAGCGATTGAAAATCGAGAGCTCATCGTACGGCAATTGTATGTGGCCTCCATCAGTGCACGCAGTGGACTTGCAGACTGGCAGGCCTATCGTGTGCTTGCCGATAGCGTTGGTGTGGCCTCGTTGTTGCCGCGTGTTTGGTTTGAGGATTCTCTCGTATCTCGGGGCGCTGCGCAGCTCGAGTTTATTGACAGCGCACCGCAGATCGAACAAGACGTTCCTGTTGACGCGGAAGAACGCAGCTATCAACTAGGCGGAATCAATCTGCTCTCAGAAGATCAGGGTCGTTTGGTGCCGATGAGTAGCTTCGCCGGAACCCCCTATTGGTCTGAACTGAACTTTCTCAGTAATATGGCAGCCCTGCCGTTTGAACTGAGAGCTGGGAGTTGGTCTCGACTAGATCAGGCGATCAATGCGTTGGCGGATAAGATTGGAGAGGTCTACGTGATTAGTGGTCCAATTTATAGCGAGCGCGGAGAAGAAATGAGTGAGGGCGCAGAAAAGCCCTCTGCCTATTTCAAGGTCATTAGCACTCCTGAATCTTTGAGCACATTTATCTTCGACAGCGATGTTCGGCAGCATGTAAGTTTCTGCGATCAAGTGAGCACGCTTGAATTGATAGAAGATGCGACTGGTCTCACTCTATTCCCGCAGCGCGAATATGTAATTACTGATACTCTGCATGCGCAATTGACGTGCAGGTTTTGAAATCGACAACCACAGAGAATTCATCGCTATGAAATTTGTAGTTCAACAACACGAACCTACCACCGTGCCAGTGAGACTTGATGCGCAGGCTGAAGTAAGTGAACAGTCTCCACGATTTCCTGTTCATCGAATCTATTGTGTAGGGAGAAACTATAGCGAGCATGTAAAGGAGATGGGCGGAGATCCGAAACAGGAGCCACCCGTTTTTTTTAGCAAACCAGCAAACGCCTGTGTCACCTTCAATCGAGACGTAGCCTATCCCCAGGCGACGAACGATCTACATTATGAAGTTGAACTAGTCGTTGCCTTAAAATCGGGTGGCAAAGATATTGAGCTGGGATCGGTGATGGACTGCGTCTATGGCTATGCAGTTGGCATAGACTTCACCCGTCGCGACTTACAGGATATCGCCAAGAGTAAAGGTCGGCCATGGGATCTTGCCAAGGGTTTTGATCAGTCTGCGCCTATCTCGGCCATACTCCCTATAAGCGAAGTGGGTCAGCTTGGTGATAGGCAAATCTCTCTACAGTTAAATAATGAAATTCGGCAGCAGGCAAGCCTCAATGAGATGATTTGGTCAGTGCCCGAAATAATCGCTGAGCTTTCCAAGTACTTCGAATTGAAATCCGGAGATATTATCTACACGGGCACCCCATCTGGTGTGGCGGCCGCAACCAAGGGTGATCGAATAGCTGCCTGTGTAGAGGGTGTTGGGGCGCTGGATTTTAAAATTGTATAATCAGGCTTTTTCTAGATGACTACTGATCAAAGTATTCTGCTGCTTATACTTTTCGCGCTCTTATTCTTATTAGTATGGGGGCGATGGCGTTACGACATAGTCGCGCTTGGCGCGCTGTTTACGGCCAGCATTTTCGGTCTAATACCGCAGGCCGAGATGTTCGTTGGATTTGGAAATCCGGCGACCATCACGGTGGTAATGGTATTGATAGTAAGTTTTGGTTTGACGAAATCCGGAGCTGTCGAATTCGTGGCCGATGCCATAGAACCTATTTCCTCGCAGCCATTTCTTCATATTGCTGTATTAACCTTTCTCGCGGCATTCCTGTCGATGTTCATGAATAATGTCGGTGCCTTGGCATTGTTGATGCCAATTGCCATTCGATCTACGAACAAGGCCGGTCGATCTCCAGCCACAGTTTTAATGCCGTTGTCATTTGGTTCGATTTTGGGGGGCTTGGTTACTCTAATTGGTACTCCACCGAATATCTTAATAGCAAACTATCGCCAACAGATGACTGGCGAAGCTTTTACAATGTTTGACTATGCTCCAGTTGGTGGAGGCATAGCGATATGTGGCATCTTCTTTATGCTGTTTATTGGTTGGAAGTTGGTAAAAGTGCGAAAACAAACCACCGGCCTTGAGCTTTTCGATGTAGAGAAGTATTTGTTTGAATTGAAAGTGACTGAAGAGTCGACTTTTTTTGAAAAAAAGGCCGGAGAGCTAAAAGACAGCCTTGCAGAACAAAACCTGACACTACTTTCGATGGTTCATAGACGGGAAAACATTTCTGTCGTTTATCGTCGGCAGCTAATTGCAGCCAGCGATCTACTAATGATTCAGGGCTCACATGATGATATTGCTCAGTTCTCTAAGAATCACAATTTGCAGATAGTATCAGCGGAGAATGCGCAGAGAGAAGTGCTGCACTCGGAAGATATGCAGGCTGTGGAAGTTGTAGTTACTCCCAATTCGTTCATCGTTGGGAGAACGCCTAGCCAATTAACGTTTAATCGAAAGTATGGGGTAAATTTGTTGGCGGCATCTCGATCGGGCACCCCGCATAGAGAAAGGCTGCGGAACTTCAAATTTGCCGTGGGGGATGTGTTATTGCTGCACGGCGAAGTGGGTGAAATAGAGGAGGCAATAGTTAAGTTGAATTGCTATCCCCTTGCGAGTCGAGCGCTTGGTCTAGGACGAAATACTAAAGCCATTCCAGCCATGTTAACTTTTATTCTTGCTATCGTTGCAGCTGCGAGTGGCCTAGTCTCCATTCAGCTTGCTCTAGGTATGGCCACCGTTGCCATGGTCCTTCTAAATATCGTGCCTGTTAGGGAATTTTATGATGGTGTGGATTGGGCTGTTGTCGTACTACTTGGTGCAATGATACCGCTAGGCACAGCATTGGAGACAACGGGCACCACGACTCTGCTAGTCGATGGCATTCTCGCAGTTGCCGGCGATCTGTCTCCAGTATTTCTAATAGCCATGATACTTATTATTACGATGACGGTATCCGATGTTCTTAACAATGCGGCTACTGCAATTCTCATGGCACCTATAGCCTACAGCATCGCTCTGACCCTCAACCTCAATCCTGATGCCTTCTTGATGGCTGTGGCGGTAGGTGCATCGTGTGCATTTCTGACTCCAATAGGGCATCAGAACAACGCTTTGATTATGGGCCCAGGCGGTTATAAATTTGGAGACTACTGGCGTATGGGTCTACCTTTGGAAATTGTTATTGTCATCGTCGCACTGCCGTTACTATTAATGGCGTGGCCCCTGTAAGCGAAGAGCGCGGCATCAAGATTGCCAGTAACCTCGGAATGCTTTAACTTATTGACCACCTTTCGTAGAGAGATTTTTATGCGCGTCAACTGGAAAACTTACAATCCGGGAAAGTTCTTCGACGAGATTATCAGCTCTCCAGGTTTTGCCCGCAAGCCAGCACGCCGCCTGGCAAGTCATCTTGCCTCTCTCACCCATGATGAGTTGCTAGAGAAGAAGCGCGCCGCTGATCTTGCGATCAAGACAATGGGTATCTCCTTCACTGTTTACAGTGACGCCGGGAATATCGATCGCGAATGGCCGTACGATATTATTCCACGCATCATCGCCGAGAAGGAATGGGATCAAACCAGTCTTGGCCTGCAACAACGCCTACGCGCATTGAATTGTTTTATTAATGATACCTACAACGATCAGAAAATTTTTAAAGACAAAATAATTCCTAAGGAACTCGTCCTAGATTCGACGAATTTTAGAAAGGAGTGCGTGGGGATAAATCCGAAGTATGGCGTGTGGGCGCACATATGTGGAACTGATTTAATAAAGGGCGATGACGGTCAATTTTATGTTTTAGAAGATAATCTTCGAGTGCCTTCTGGCGTTTCCTATATGTTGGAGAACAGACGCGTTACGAAGCGAGTATTCCCAGAATTATTCGAAAATCATCGTATTCGTCCCATTACCGAATACCCGGCGCAGTTGTTTGATACGCTCGCTGCGATTTCGCCGCGGCCGTCTGACTATCCCGAGGTTGTAGTGCTAACTCCTGGAGCCTTTAATTCCGCTTACTTCGAGCATTCCTTCCTCGCGCAGAGAATGGGAGCGGAACTCGTTGAAGGTGGCGACCTTGTTGTTGAAAAAGACAAAGTTTTTATGCGTACGATCGATGGTCTGTCTCAAGTCGATGTGGTCTATCGTAGAATCGATGATATATTTCTTGATCCAAAAGTATTTCGAAAAGATTCCACACTTGGCGTTCCTGGCCTTTTCAAATCCTGGGTAAAAGGTAACGTGGCTCTCGCAAATGCTCCTGGTGCAGGCGTCGCCGACGACAAGATTATCTATACCTACGTTCCTGCAATGATTAAATACTATCTTGGAGAAGAACCTCTTCTGCCCAATGTAGAGAGTTTTCTGTGTGTCGATAAGGTGCGGCGCCAGCACGTACTACAGAATCTAGACAAGCTAGTGATAAAGCCAGCTAACGAATCTGGAGGCTATGGAATGCTCATTGGTCCGCAGGCAAGTAAGCGTGAGTTGGCTGAGTTTGCTCGAAAAATTAAAGCTGACCCCCGAAACTACATGGCACAGCCTTTGATATCACTTTCAACTGTGCCCATATTGGGTGAGCGCATTGTTGAACCGCGACACGTGGATCTGCGTCCCTTCATACTGCAGGCTGACAAGACGCATGTAACCGCTGGCGGCCTAACGCGAGTCGCCATGGTCAAAGGCTCGTTCATAGTAAATTCATCGCAGGGTGGCGGCAGTAAAGACACCTGGATAGTGGGAGACAAATAAGCCCATGCTTTCTCGAGTAGCTGAACGAATTTATTGGCAAGCACGTTATCTGGAACGGGCCGAGAACACCGCGCGTCTGCTCAGCGTGTTCTCAACTCTGTTATTAGACTTGCCTCCGGGCACAAAATTAAGTTGGCGATCACTAGTTGAGATTACCGGAACTGACAGAGCCTTTGATGAGAAATACAAACAGGCTAATGAGCGCAATGTAATGCGCTTTCTGTTGCTTGATAGCGCTAGCTCGCTTTTGAATACATTGGAGAATACTCGAGAGAATGCCCGCACCACACGGGAAATTATGCCGTTGGAAGCATTCGAGCAGATTAATGATTTGTTTCACTATGTCAAAGACAATGCGGGAGGTTCTATCTCGGGAGGCTCGAGGCACAAATTTCTCGAAGAAATTATCTCAAACTGTCACGAGATATCAGGATTGATGGCTGGCAGCATGAGCAGGGGAGCGGCCTACAGTTTTGTGCGTTTAGGCAGGTCTCTCGAACGCGCCGATATGGCAACGCGGATTATCGATGTTGGTTCAGGTAATCTGCTTCACAAACATTGGTATAGGAGCAAAGCCAGCAGAATCCAATGAGCCCTATGAGAATACATTGTGGATGAATATTTTGCGCTCACTTACTGCCTATCAAATGTACCGTCAGCATGTGAAACATCGAGTGAATGGCGAAGACGTCGTTAGGTTTCTTTTGCAAGACGATGATTTCCCTCGCGCGGCGACACATGTACTGACCACAATCACTAAAGTGCTAAAGCACCTGCCAAATAATAGCCAAGGCCGCTAAACAAGTTGATAAAACTCTGCGAATTATAGAAAAAGGTAATATAAGCAAGCTGCTCGATGCTGGCTTGTTTCAATATCTGGATGATTTGCAAGTAGAGATTGCAAAGATACACACTAGCATTGCGGATACTTGGTTTCTTCCCCACAAATAAATGAAAAATTTTAAATGTAAATGTGGACAGGTGCTCTTTTTCGAGAATACCAAATGTCTTAGTTGCGATTACCGTGTTGGTTTCGACCCACACGGCATGAAGATGCGCAGATTTGCCGACGAGGGCAGCTGCATCGAAATCTAAGCTGCGCCGCTGTAAAAATTCTATCGACTATGACGTATGTAATTGGCTGGTGAATGATCCGCAATCAGATTACTGCCTCTCCTGTGAGCTAAACCATACTATTCCTAATTTGCTTGATCAGAATCGCCGTGCCTGGTGGAAGAGTCTGGAGTCTGCCAAGCGCAGGCTTATCTTTTCTCTGCTTAGCTTAAATCTGCCCGTGGTGGGAAAGAGCAAAGATCCTATGGGGTTGGCTTTCAAGTTCATGGAAGATCAGAGGACAAACCCAGAAGTTTTGGAGCGACATGTAAATACAGGTCACCTCGATGGCATGATCACTATAAATATAGCGGAAGCGGATCGTGTGAAAAGCGAGATAGCGCGCCAGTATACGCGAGAGCTTTATCGAACTCTGTTAGGCCATTTTCGTCACGAAAGCGGACATTACTATTTTCTCAAGTTGATAGTTAGCGACGAAGTAAAACGGCAGTTTGTGGAATTGTTTGGGGACTACACTCAGGATTATGGCAAGGCGCTGAGTGAGTATTATGAGAACAACTTCATCTCACCTCACGACCCGAATATGATCAGTCATTATGCGCAGTCGCATCCTTGGGAAGATTGGGCCGAGGTCTGGGCGCATTACTTACACATGATTGATACGCTGGAGACGGCGAATCAATATCGAGTGAGGCAGAGTTCTGCGCAGTTCGACGATATAGATAACACCCTGCGCAAGTGGGGAGAGTTGACGCTGCTACTGAATTCATTGAACAGGAGTATGGGGCTGGAAGATGCTTACCCCTTTGTGCTTTCCGAGCTTTCCCTTAGGAAGCTTCGTTTCGTTCACGGCCTAATCTATCCCAATTAGCTGCCCAAGTCAGCGGCGGCATGCGTAAGAAGGCATCCTTGAGAAGTTGGTCCCAAGATTTCTTGAGGTCGCGAAGGAATTCGCTGTCATCCTCGAAACGGTGAAGGTTTGTTGCCGTGAGAGAGTCAGTTTTATAGACCAACATCTCAATTGGTGGCCCTACGCTGAGATTGCTGCGCAAAGTTGAGTCCATGGAAACGAGTGCGCACATGGCACAGGTATCGAGATCGAGGTCCGGCTGCAGGATGCGGTCCAAAATTGGCTTGCCGTACTTGCTCTCGCCGATTTGAAGATAGGGCGTATCCTTGGAGGTAGTGATGTGATTCCCCTCCGGATAGATGAGGATGGTCCTCATGCTTGGCACTGCCGATCTGGCCGCCAAGAATAAAACTGGCCTCAAATTTTTTGCCTTCGATCGTGCGCTTTTCTTGCTGCTCTCTGGAAATATCTCCGATGTAGTCGGCAGCCTCTTCTAGAGTTTCTATGTTTAGAAGATTTACATCAGCATCTTTCTTGATATCAGACTTGATTGTGGCGATAGTGGCTTGGCTTGTGGCTAAATTTCCGGCACAGAGGATGACGATTTGTCGTTCACCGTCGATGCCGAAGTGGAACATTTTGCTGTAGGTAGACACCTGATCCATGCCGGCGTTGGTGAGTGAATCGGAGCAAAAAACCATGCCCGCATCCACTGATATTGCTACACAATAAGTCATTTTCTAATAATTCTGATCAAACGAGCGCTTAATCATACTAACTATGATAGTGAGTGGGTAGTGGTTTCTTGAGGGAATTTTATTGACAGCAAATATCACGAGTTTCGTGATATTTAGTTGGAGTAGAACGGTAGCCGCAGAGCTAAGAAAGCTGGCCGGAGACGCTTTCGGACGACAGTCGAGCCTAGCTCATGCTGTCTAGCAGGCCATCTAGATCGTCGTATTCGAACTCATGATCGATGCGTTTGCCATCTAAGCGTTCTTCGATGCGCCTGCGCAGTTCGGTATATTGTGTCTTAGTCGAAACTGCTTTCGCCGATGCCCCGTCGACCACATTTGCCTCATCCGCAGGCAGTATTACAGCAGCATCAAAAAACTCTTTCGAGTCGTCGATTGAATCATCCCACTGGAGTTCTTTCATTGTGATTCTCACTCTGTCTATAAACGGGTGTCCACATGGAGCTAAGGCTCCTAAGTAAACCTATCGTTTGTTCAGGCGTGATTCTTCAATAAAAAGAGAAAGAATTTTTTACTAATTTATAGCCTTGAGAAAGGCTAATAAAATCAGAAGTTTATAGTCCCAAAAGAGCTATGTATCAGGCGTCGACACCGAGGAATTCCAGGGTTTTCTTGCGAAGCTCTTTTTTGGCTATTTTGCCAGTCGCTATGCGCGGTAGTTGCTCGTACTGGAAAAAGGCTCGCTCAGGTATCTTAAAGCTGGCTATTCGTGAGCTTAGAAAGCTGGTCAACTGCTCAGAGTTAAGTACGCTGCCTGCCTGCAGCATGATTGAGCAGCAGAGCATCTCGCCCAGACGTTCTTCGGGTATGCCGTAGACGGAAACCTCACTAACCTCAGGATGTTCGCTGATCGCATATTCTACTTCGGCGCAGCCAATGTTCTCGCCGCCACGAATCACAATGTCTTTGGCGCGATCTAGGATGATGAGAAAGCCCAATTCATCCAACATGCCGATATCGCCGCTGTAAAACCAACCGTCCTTAATTACTTCTGCAGTGGCCTCAGGGTTATTCCAGTAGCCCTTCATGACCGTTGCACCCTTGATGCAGATCTCGCCAACTCCTCCATCTTCGAGAGTGTTACCTTCGTCATCGACGATCTTTACACTTGTCACCGGAGGCGTAGGTCGTCCTGTGCTATTTGGTCTGCTCGCGTAAAATTTTCCAGATATTATTGCACCGATTGCGTTTGTCTCGGTGAGGCCATAA
This sequence comes from uncultured Pseudomonadales bacterium, assembly GCA_949430125.1. Lineage (GTDB taxonomy): Bacteria > Pseudomonadota > Gammaproteobacteria > Pseudomonadales > Pseudohongiellaceae > UBA9145. The sequence goes on along the minus strand of CASQMQ010000012.1, from coordinate 5,544 downwards.
CCAAGACCGGGAATAGCGGAATCGGGAAATTTTTGCATGATCATATTGAGGTGCTCTGGCGGACGTGAAGCGCCACCACTTTGTACCCCACGTAAACTACTTAGGTCTGTCGTTTCGAAGTTTGGTGATTGCATTATTTCCCAGGCCATCGTTGGCACACCGTGAAATACTGAAATTCTCTCTTGTTCTATTAGTTTCAGTGCAGCCTCGGCATCCCATTTGTACATCATCACAAACTTGCGTGAGTAGATGAAGCTGGCTAAGAACTGTGCGTGGCTTCCGGTTACATGGAATAGCGGCACATTAGCGAGAAGGGCTGGTGGAAATTCTGGGTTCTCTTCCACTAACTCAGGCCTGAGGATCTCCGTGATCTCTTTGACGAACCTCCAGGTGTAGAGGGCGTTGATTATGTTTCGATGCGTAGAAAGCACGCCCTTGGGCATGCCTGTAGAGCCTGAGGTATACATGATTGAAGCTTTGTCTTCAGGGAATACTTCTATCTCATCCAGCTCGTCTTGAGATAGCGGCTCTACAGATCGGGCCAGCTCATAAAATTCGGGGAATGCAGATTCGACCTCAGGCTTGATCATCACGATTTGCACATCGAGGTTATCTAAAAACGGCTTTACTAAGCCCAATCGTGCGGGATCAAGAAAGATTAGTTTGCTGTCGCTATCTTTAAGGCCGTATTTTAATTCAGGGCTTTTCCACCAGGAGTTCATGGGCACCACAATTGCGCCCACTAGCGTGATCGCCATATACGCCATACACCATTCAGGAGAATTGCGCGCACAAATAGCCACACGATCGCCCAGTTGAATCTCGTATTTCTCTTTGAGTATTCGGGCCATGCGTAGTGCTAGGTCCAAACTCTCGGCAAAACTAAAGCGCTCTTGCTGATATACCAAAAAAGTCTGATCGCCAAATTCTAATCCCAGCTTATAGAGCTCGCCGAGGTTTTTTGGGACATGGGCGAAAACACTTAATTCCTGACCATCGATTGTGACGGTTTCGGTTTCGAGTGCGGCGCCGGGCCCATGTGTGCGGCGGCAATGGTTTTCAGCTGACCTAGGTCATCGCTTATTTGTTGGTCGGACAGTGTGTTGGCTTGAATTGTCACTCTTTATTTATCTCCAGCGTCACTTTGCCCATGACTTTGCGTTCAGTGAACACATTGAACGCATCTACAAAATCAGTCATTGTGAAAGATTCGGTGACGATGGGTTTTAATTTTCCTGCGTCGTACATATCTAGTAACTCGGCGAAGTTTTTCTCGTATTCTGCAGGTTCTTCTTTTCGGAAGCGCCCGAGGAAAACCCCTACCATGGATGATCCTTTGAGTAGGGCGAGATTCGCCTTGTACTCAGGAATGCGCCCGCTGGCGAATCCCACGACTAGGAGCCGTCCATTCCAGTTTATGCAGCGGCAGCTTTGATCGAAGAGGTCGCCGCCTACTGGATCGTAGATTACGTCGGCACCCGTGCCACCGGTGAGTTCTTTTACTCGCTCTTTGAGTTCACCATCGCCATAATTGAGCAATGCATCAGGATTCAGTCGGTTGACGAAATCAAGTTTCTCGTCGGAGCTTGCAGCAGCAATCACCTTTGCGCCCATGAGCTTGCCTAGTTCAACTGCGGCTAGGCCGACACCGCCACTGGCACCGAGAACGAGTAGGGTTTCGCCAGCTTGCAACTGCGCGCGTTGCTTCAGGGCGTAATAGGATGTTGTGTAAATCATCGCGAAGCCGGCAGCTGTCTTGAAATCCATGCTATCTGGAATCTTGCGCAGGCCATCGGCCTTGACGGCGACCTGTTCAGCTAATCCGCCGATACCGGGGGTGGCCATGACTCTATCGCCTACAGCGAAGCCTTGAATGCCCGCACCAACAGAGGTAATTACTCCGCCAACTTCTGAGCCAGGTGTGAATGGCATCGGAGGTTGGAATTGGTATTTACCTTGAATTTGCAACCCGTCTGGAAAATTCAATGATGCAGAGTAAATCTGAACGACCGCCTCATTCTCTGCGGCGACTGGATCATCGATCTCTTCTAGGACAAGATTTTCAGGGGGACCATAGGTCTTACAGACTATCGCTTTCATGGGGTTACCTCGAATACAACGAACGCGGATTCAATCACGAATAGGTCTCTACTTCAATTGTTGGAGGTATTCATGTAATTGCCTCTAGAGGTATTGGTGATTGTATTGTTATGGCCGGTGCGAACGCGTATATTTACCCCTAGAGTTTTTCTGTAGTGTGCGCCTCGATGAATGAACGAAAAAGACAGGCCTATTTAGAGGCCATGGATATTCAGACCTATTTCCCGCGGCAACAGTTGCCGGGGGCGAAACCTTCGCCTGACTACGATTTTCCAGCCTCAAGCACCGTCTTGCCTGAGCGTAATGTGTCAATTAAAGGGAAGACCGAGATACCAGCGAAGAGCGCGAGAGCAGCCAGTGGGATTGATGCGATAGAAGAGCTGCGCTCGCGCCCGCCTGCCTCTCGCAAAGCGACGGTAACGCCAATCCGACAATCGAGTAAGGTGCCGGGAACTGAGAATGAATCTGATACGGGGTTGGATCAAGAGAGTAGCCTAAGCTTTACGCTGCGCTATTACCGCATTAATGAAAGACTGGCAGTACTCGACGAGGTGCCCACCCAAGGCTCTGCGCAACTCAGTGAAGAATCGCTGACGTTGATGCAAGCGATTCTAAAGGCTTTAGGACAGGATGGCTTCGAGCCCAACCCCAAAGCGGAAGAGTTTTCCTGGCCCTTGCTCAGCGGATACTCCATGAAGAACACGCCGCGGGTAGAGGCGGCGAAAGCAATCTCAGGATTTCTGCAGATGCGGAAAGAAACGGATGGCTTCACTAATCTGTTGGTGTTCGCAGGGCAGGTTGAAGATGTTCTACTGCAGTTTGATGCGAGCAAGAACGCGCGAGATTTTGAGAGCAGCAAAGGCTACTTTATTACGGTAACGCATAGTTTAGCCTCGATGCTGGCGGTATCCACCCTAAAGAGAGATGTATGGCAGCATTTGCAGACACTGCGAAAGCGAATCGATAGCTCTTGTTAGAACTAAATCTGCGCGCCAATTCCTAAAATTTATGCCTCCTGAAATTAATTCCAAAACGCACTTCTTTGCTCGAACAATGCGAACTAGTGATGTCGAGCTAGTTGCACAGAATGAAGCGGCCGCTTATGACCATCCTTGGACTAAGCGCATCATTGTCGATTGCCTTAGAGCGGGTTATCAATGTTGGGTCTTGGCTAATAAGCAGCAGATCGTAGCTCATGCTGTTGTGTCTGTAGCAATCGGTGAGTGTCATCTACTAACGTTGTGTGTACGCCCGGAATATCAGCGTAATGGCTACGGCAGAAAACTGTTTAAGTTGCTGCTTGATCGAGCTCACAAACAGGAGGCCGAAGTCTGTTTTCTTGAGGTTCGCCGCTCCAATGAGGGCGCGATCAATCTCTATCGTTCGATGGGTTTTGTACAGATTGGAGAACGCAAAAACTATTATCCCAGCAAAAACGATAGGGAAGATGCGCTTATCATGTCGCGCGATTTTCCGCTGCCCTAATCTAAGCATTAGCTGAGAGTCGGATTACTTATTTAGAGCTGTTAATTTTACTCAGTAATTTCCTAAGCAAGGTGAATGCGGCGACTACACACAAAGCCGTGAGCATGATTCCGCCAAGAAGCAGAATGCTACCCAGCAGCATATTGAGGATCTCCTGAATGGAGAGTTGCTGCCAGGTCGCGACCACCCATACACAGGCTAGACCACAGGCGATACCCACTAGCACGGCAGTTGTTTTCTTGCGTATTTTGAGTAGTGAAAAAATCAAAACTTGGGCCTGTTGTCATCGTCATTATAACTGGCAGTGCATTTGGGGTAGTCGCCGCAACCCCAGAATACACCATTTTTACCGCTGCGTTTAACCAGCAGGCTACTACATTTTTGACATTGATAGGCCGCCTCGGGAACGCCATCCTGGTCTGGAAGGGTCACCTTACAACCCTTTGAATAGCCGCTGCAAAACCAATAGTCACCTTTTTCCTTATTCGCCTTTACTAATTGGCGTGTGCACAGCGGGCAGCGGTAATGTTCGTCCATATCTTCAGAAGGCTTGCTATCCACATCGTTGAAAGAGGTGCGGCAATCAGGAAACCCGCTGCAGCCCCAGAAAGGCCCCATCTTTCCCTGAATTCGCCGCAGTGGTTTCTTGCATTTAGGGCAATAATGGAGCCGCTCGTTATTGCTGCTGTTGTCGGTTTCAGCGTTAGGTTCGGACATAGTTTTGGACATAAGTTCGGGCAAAGCTTAGGAAATAGCCTAGTAGTGGAGGCTGTGAGAAATGCCAGGCACTCGAAGCCACTGGATTCTAATTATGGTAGCAGAAGCAGCTAGGCAAAACAGCGATTTACTATTTTTAGAGGAGAAGCCTATTGCTGCTTGAGCTCTTTTATCGCAGCAACTAGTGCCGCGTTTTCTGCATCCGTGCCAATTGAAATCCGCAGCTTGTCACGGAGTCGATCTTGTTCGAAATAACGCACTAGAATATTGCGTTGCTTCAATTGCAGGTAGAGCTTTTCGGCGCCTATCGATTCTGGAACCTGACACAAGATGAAGTTGCTCTGGCTCGCTGGTACGGTAAGGCCGAGTGCGTGTAAATCTGCGCGCAGTTGCTCTCGACTTTGACGGATACGTACGCAATTTTCTCGTGCATATTCGCATGAATCCAGTGCGGCAGTCGCGAGGCTCTGGGCGATGTGATCGGTGTTATAGCTGTCACGTGTCTTAAACATCATCGGTTCGATCAGCGATTTCGTTGCAATACCATAGCCAAAACGCAGGCCTGCAAGTGAATATGCTTTGCTCAATGTTCTGAGTATCAGAATATTATCGTGAGAATTAATCAATGATATTGAATCGTAGTTGAGTTCTGGATCGACAAAATCGACATAGGCCTCATCGATTAACAGTAGCCCCGAAAAGTTTTCTGCTATCTCGGCAAGATAGTCGGCACGCAGCAGGGTGCCGGTGGGTGCGTTTGGGTTAACCAAAATCAACAGCTTCGCTGCAGACTTATTCAATTGCTCTATAAAATTCTCTGGCATGCTCCAGTCATCATTGAGCGAAATCTCCTCGAATCGACAACCCTGAATTTCAGCAAGAACCGGATATAGGGAATAGCTGGGCTTGCAGACCGCGATGGTATCCAGTTGTTCAACATAGGTAGTCAAAACGAGGCGTAATAATTCATCACCGCCATTAGTGGGAATGATCTGCTCAGCGGAGACATTGTGCAGCCTGCTCGCGGCTTCTCGAAACGAATCGGCCATCGGTGACGGATAGCGCCTGAGGGCGGCTACGTCGATCGATTTTAGCGCTTCAGCCACTTGGGGGCTAGGCGGATAGGGGTTCTCATTGGTGTTAAGCTTAATAGTATTTGCTGCTCCGGATTTGTTCGCCCGGCGCATAGCCCTGCATTTTCTCAATATTTTTACGTTCGAAAGACATGCTGATTGATTCGTT
>CASQMQ010000011.1 GCA_949430125.1 uncultured Pseudomonadales bacterium | reverse complement strand
CAAAGCCGTCGAGGCGCAGCTTTCCAGCACACTCATACCGGTTTTTAACCTCACAGGCACGGTTGTGCACACGAATCTGGGTAGGTCTAGCCTGCCTGCGGAGGCGGTGGATTCTATGGTCACGGCCGCAACCCATGCCACAAACCTTGAATACGACCTGCTAAGTGGAAAGCGGGGCGATAGAGATTCACACTTAGAACGCGCCATTTGCGAGATGACCGGCGCTGAGGCGGCGACCGTTGTGAATAACAACGCGGCGGCGGTGCTGTTGGTGCTCAATACCTTGGCATTGAACAAGGAAGTCATTATCTCTCGTGGCGAGTTGGTTGAGATCGGTGGCGCCTTTCGTATACCCGATGTGATGGAGAGTGCGCATTGCACGCTGCGTGAGATCGGTACGACTAATCGAACGCACCTGAAAGACTATGCGGCGGCCATCAATAGCGATACTGGCCTGTTGATGAAGGTGCATACCAGTAACTACGAGATCAGGGGCTTTACCAATTCTGTGCCCGAGTCCGACTTGAGTGAGTTAGCTAAAGAGAAGGGCATTCCCTTCGTCTCGGACCTGGGTAGTGGCTCGCTGGTTGATCTGCGCCGGTTTAATCTGCCATATGAGCCTACGGTGAAAGCCACAGTCGACATGGGCGCCGACCTAGTTACCTTTAGCGGGGATAAGCTGCTTGGCGGTCCTCAGGCTGGCATTATCGTGGGTAAGCGCGAGCTGATAGAGCGGGTGAAGAGCAACCCATTGAAGCGCGCCCTTAGAGTCGACAAGATTACGCTGGCGGCGTTGCTGGCAGTAATCAATATCTATAAAGACCCAGACCGGTTGGAATCTCGTCTGCCGATGTTGGCTGACCTCGCGCGGCCCGTTGCTGAGATCGAGGAGGTCGCTGCAAAGGTGATTGCCGCTATAAGCGAGCGTCTGGCAGGTAGGGCATCAGTAACCGTACAGCCCTGTAAGAGCCAGATTGGTAGCGGTGCATTGCCTTTAGACCTCATGGAGAGCCGAGCGCTGTGTATTACGCCGATAGCTCAGAAGGGCAAAACTGACGAGGCCTTGCAACGCTTGTCCTCGGCTTTTCGTGCCTTGCCAAAACCAGTCATAGGGCGGGTCTCCGACGGTCGCCTGCTGTTTGATCTGCGCTGTCTGCGCAATGTGGATGATTTTCTAGGTCAGCTGGGTAACTTGGTAGACTAGGATTAATCTGAATTGCCGTAGAAATTCAAACAATTTGCAGTGATAGCTGGCTGATAGCTAATTGGCTAGGTATTATTCCGAACCAAATCAGCGAACAGCTTCTTTCGTAAGAAATAACCAGTAGATAAGATAAGGAATACCAAATGTTTAGTCATGTAATGCTAGGTGCCAATGACCTCGAAAAATCCAAATCCTTTTATGATGCCATCTTGGGCGCAATAGGCTACGAGCCCGGTGTAGCCGACGACAAGGGTCGCGTATTTTGGATGAACAAGACGGGCATATTCTCTATTAGTAAGCCCATCGACGGCGAGCCAGCTTGCCATGGCAATGGCAGCACTCTTGGCTTTAGTGTCGAGAGCATCGATGCAGGGAATGCATGGCATGCTGCTGGTCTTGAGAACGGCGGAACAGACTGCGAGGATGCGCCAGGGCTGCGCGAGGGAAGCACCGGCTCAATGTTCCTAGCCTACCTGCGTGACCCATCTGGCAACAAGATATGCGCTTTGCACAGAATGTAGGTCGATAAATCTAGACCAGATAAAGAGATAACGCAGCATGGAAATGGAAGAATTAAACGAGTGGGTCAATGCCTACATTGAAGTCCACGAGAGCGAAAATTCGTCGAACGAGGATCACTCATCCTATTGGGCGATCGAAAAGTTCGCGGATATGGAAATGGACCACCCAGATCTGAACTGGGCGGCCATGCTGCAGATTATCTCTCTAACCACATCCGATACCGTGATACACAGTCTCGCGGCAGGGCCCCTGGAAGAACTGGTCGAACTCCATGGTGTGGAATACATCGACCAGATCGAGAAGACGGCGCAAACTAATCTGAACTTTCGTTTGGTGCTGCGGGAGCTCATAGAGACGACTGACAAGAACATCTGGAGTCGGATTCTTCGGGCTAGGTCGGACGATTGATTGGGGCGAGTTCAGAAGAAAGATTCCCCAGCTCGAAAGCTGCGTAGCAGCGCAGACAGCCAAAGGCTGCCCCGAAAGGGTGAGGAGTTTGGCTACGCCAAATTACGAATCAATTTCTCGTGATCGATCAAGTTACTCTGAATCCCTTTGATTTATAAGTAGTAAGTAACTTTTATCAATGAGATATGAGTTACTTTCAGGGATACTTGGGGACACTGATAGTTTAATAACTTAACGATAATTCAACCGCATAAAACCATGCTTAAGCCATTAAACTATCAGTGTCCCCTAATATTGCTAAAGTTGTTAAGCTGTAAGTATCACCTATAATTCCCTAGGTATATAACCTTGATTCGAAGACTATGCCTCCTACACCATGAAAGAAACTGATCTCTACCTTCCTGTAAAAAAGTTTCTCGAAAAACAAGGCTACGAAGTTAAAGCCGAAGTTGAAAACTGCGATGTGGTTGCAGTTAAAAAGCCAGCCTCAAACGAAAAAGAACAACCGCCCACTATCATTGAACTAAAACTGTCGCTTAATCTGGAAGTGATTCTACAAGCCGTTGACCGTTTGATATTAAGCCCGGTTGTTTACATTGGTGTGCCCAGTTCTTGTGGCGCTCTAAAAAAGACGAAACGCAAACGCATTGTTAAGCTCTTGAAGATGCTCGGCTTAGGTTTGGTCGCTATCAATCCCAAGCGCAACACTGTGGAGATTGTTGTCGACCCCACTTCCTACCAGCCTCGGCAATCCAAGCCGAGACAACAATGGCTAATCGATGAGTTTGTGGCACGAGCTGGTGACCCCAACCTGGGCGGAGCCTCTACCAAAGCAGGACGAATGACCGCCTACAAGCAACAAGCCATCGAAATAGCCAACTACCTGAGTACACACGGGGCTACCAAGGCCGCTGATATTGCGAAGCAACTGGATATTCCTAAGTCCAGAGCCATAGTCTACGACAATCATTACGGTTGGTTTCAGAAAGTGTCCCGCGGTGTCTATGACCTATCTGACCTTGGCAAGACATTGTTAGATGAGAAAAAATAGGTGCACTACTAACTGGACTCACCCGAAGGTGGCCCTGTATTGGGCTACCTATTACTTCTGAATGCCCTTGCTCTATAGATCTAGATCAAACGAATTATCTAGGGCAGCCAGTAAAGTTAGTGACTTACTTTGCGTCTCAAATCCCCTCTCTCCCAGACCCGAGTCAACTTAACAGCGTCGCTTTATCTCGATACTGCTGCTGAAGATAACGCTTATAAAGCTTCCCGTTATCCAAGCGCGGCAATTCTTGCACAAAATCAATGGAACGCGGCACTTTCACTGGTGATAAAAACTCGCGCAGCCAAATCAACAATTCTTGCTCCACTGCTTTCTCATCATCTGGCCATTGTATTGGTTGCACAACCGCTTTCACCTCTTCACCAAACTCTACATTGGGTATGCCAAACACCGCCACATCGGCAACGGCGTTATGGAGAATTAATTGATTTTCAATCTCTTGAGGATAAATATTGACGCCACCTGAGATGATCATGAAATCCTTTCGGTCACTGAGATACAGATAACCGTCGTCATCTAGATAGCCTGCATCACCCACTGTGCCCCAGCCTTCAGGTGATATGCAAGCGGCGGTTTTTTCTGGTTCACCGTAGTAACTGAAATCGCCTATGCGGTCTGCAAAATAGACCGTACCTATCTCGCCATCTGGCAATTCCTGACCCTCATCGTCAAGAATCTTAATCCGACATCCCAATGGTGGTCCTACTGAGCCTGGATGGTTCAACCATTGCTCGGAGTTTAGCGCGGTAAAGCCCATGCCTTCGGTGGAGCCGTAGTATTCGTTAATGATCGGCCCCCACCATGTAATCATCTGCTGCTTTATTTCAATCGGACAAGGAGCAGCGGCATGAATGGCGACCTTATGAGAGCTGAAATCGAATTGAGTTCTGAGCTTTTCATCTAAGCGCAGCATACGGATAAACATGATCGGCACCCATTGGCTGTGGGTGATCTGGTATTTCTCTATGAGCTCTAAACTGCGCTCAGCATCAAAGCGTTCCATAATGATGCTAGTGCCACCAGAGTGCATAGTAATCGTGTTATAGGTCAATGGAGCGGCGTGATAAAGCGGCGCCGGTGACAGATATACGGTGTTTTCACCAAAACCAAATTTAACTCCCAGCGTGGCCGCAGACGGTGTCATAACTTGAATAGATTCACCCGGTACGCGCTTGGGTAACACGCCTTTGGGTCGACCCGTGGTGCCTGATGAGTACAACATTTGTACGCCGCGTTCTTCGTCGCTTATGGGTGTATCTGGCTGTGATTTAATTGCGTCCTCCAATGACAGGTAGCCATGGGACGTACCGCCAACCATAAAGCAATCTTGAAGGCCATTGCAGCGACTGCGAATATTGCCGGCCAAGTCGCCGAGTGCATTTGAGCTTATTAATACTTTGGCTTCACAGTTGTCGACAATGTAGGCAATCTCCTCCTCACGTAGGTGAGTGCTGATTGCTGTGTAGATAATGCCAGAGCGCTGAGCAGCCCATACAATTTCCATAAAGTGACGATTGTTTTCCATATGGATGGCGATGTGATCGTCGGGCTGCAAGCCTAGCGAGCGAAATAATTGTGCAAGCTGATTCGAGCGCTGCTCTAGTTGCAGATAGGTCACCACTTCGCCGCTGCCGGCCATAATAAAGGCAGGTTTATCAGGAGTGGATTTAGCAAAATGACTTGGATGCATAGCTTGAGCTCTTTATTGGTTTTAGTTGTTTGCGGCAAGGGCTATCTTGTTTTCGGTATTATTGGGCTAGTTCGTAATTAGCGGCTCGTGAGAAATTAAAGGGGATAGATCATTCTATAAGATTCTTTCTACAATTAACAAAGCTGTCTTGTTATAGCTCTACAAGGCATTATGGCTTTAGTACTAGGGGACATATATGTCCCCTAAATTTAGACACTAGGCCGAGTTTTGCCTAACAGAACCGGAATACATTGTGGAGGACTCCATGTCGCGATTCTCAGCCGTTGGTTTACTGCTAGTTTGCCTTGTCAGCGCTTGTTCCGATGGAGCCAATGACCAGCGCACCTACGTGCTGACGACGGGTACAACTGGCGGAACGTTTTACCCGGTGGGGGTTGCTCTTTCGACTTTGGTTTCAGCCAGGGGCGAGGAAGGCTTTTCTTTGACCGCAATAAGTTCAGCTGGCTCGATGGAAAACATAAAACTACTGCGGGGTAATCAGGCGCAGTTTGGGCTGATACTAGGCGTCTTTGCAGCCTGGGCCTACGACGGCGTTGGGCCAATTAGCACTCCCCAATCCCATATTCGCAGTATCAGCGCGATGTGGCCCAATGTGGAGCACTTCGTATTACGTTCCGATTTAGTTATCGACGGTACTGTTTCAGATCTTGCGAAACTGAAAGGCGAGCGGTATTCCATCGGGATGCGCAATTCAGGAGCCGAGCACACCGGCCTCTACATCTTCGATGCGCTTGGAATCGATTACACTGAAGATCTGTCTATTGCCTATTTAGGATACGGTCCGTCTACCAATGCCCTGCAGGACGGCAATATCGTTGGCATGAATGTACCCGCAGGCCCACCAGTAACTGCCATAGCTCGTGCTTATGCACTACTAGGTGAGGGCATGACGATTCTGGAGTTTTCCGAAGAAGAAATGGCGGCCATCAATCAGCAATTTCCATTGTGGGATTTCTATGAATTGCTTCCAGGCACGTATCCGCGCCAGGATAAGCCGGTTACAACAGCCTACAGTTCCAATGTTTTTGTAGTTCGAGATGACGTTTCAGAAGAAGTTGTCTATAACATGACAAAATTGTTATGGGACAACTTGGCTACATTGCAGGAGATTCATAGCGCCACCAAATCGATGGTCATTGAAGCGGCACTGAAGGGCATTCCCGTGCCGCTACATAAAGGAGCACTGCGCTACTATAAAGAAAATGGAGTGGAAATCCCTGAGCACTTGTTGGGTGGGTAAGTAGCATTTCAATTCTCTATCGATATGTGTTGATTGAGTGATTCAAAATACAAGCTGCAGGTTGTAGGTAAAGCATTTTTCAATTTGGTCAATTTGTTTGCGGGTTCCCGCACATTGGTATAGTCAGAAGGTCTGCTACTGGCACAAGGCCGACAATTGCTAACCCAGTACTACGAATTGCGGATTATTTAATCCACCCTATCGACATTGGCTGATTCTGCAGGTAAGGGTCTAAGTAACCCTTCAGCAAGTCTTGCCTTTCTTTAATTCTCAATAAGCTTTCACTTATGCGCAAATAGCGCAACGCACCAACATTCAGTTCCAATTGAGTTCCACAGACTTTATCGGGTGCGGGAAAAGTCTCTTCAAGTGTGTAAACGATTCTTGGCGCCCTAAGGCTGAAAAGTCATAACGGTGTTGCGCCAGGCTTCAATAATTCAATAGGTGGGATACTAAAATATTCCTAACGCCACAGCTTTGACGTGCATAGCATATGCTTATGCCGAACTGGTGTGAGACTCTTTAGATATGCCGCAATCGCAAAGGCATTTTCCTCGGTTATGTTCAAGAAGGCAGGCCAAGGCATGACGGGCAGGCTGCGCGAGCTGTGATCGGTCGTTCCAACTCTTATCATTTGTATAAATCTGTTCATAGTCCAGCTGCCGAGACTCGTTTCCAAGTCGGGAGTCAAATTCGTCGGGTAGACAACACTGGGGAAGCCGTCTACGAAAGGGCTGGAGTGGGCGATCCCTGTGCTCGAGCCAGGCAGAAGGCGAGACTGATTCACGTTGCCGACGCGAATTTCGGTGCAGCTAGTAACGAAAACCAATAGATAACTCAATAACGAAATCTTGCCTAGTACCTTTATGACAACTCCTCAGTGACATTGCGGCTTTGATATCTCATTCAAACATGAAGGTGCCAATAGGGCGTTGCTCGGAAGCAAATTTAGTAGCTAAGGAGTTTGAATAATACTCAGTAGGCGCGGTTGGGCTTGACCCGTCTCCCTAGTTTGTCTATTGTGTCGCCACCTGCGTCAGGTGCCAATTTTGGAAGCAATTCCACATTGGGTAAACGGGAAGTTCGGTGAGAAACCGACACTGCCCCCGCAACGGTAAGCTTGTTCGAAGATGTTTTTCAGAATAAGTGAGTCCGACACCGGCCTGAAACAGACTACGTCATTGCTATGCAATGATTAAAACGATGCAGCGGAGGGCTCATCGGTAGTCGGTTTCTTGCCTAGGCATCCTACCCTCTACTTCTTGCCTCTCCCTCATGAAATGTACTTTTCATCGAGGTCTTAATAATGAAATTTTTCACAAACTCATCCTTCTTGGTGGGCGTTTGTCTGAGTGTGTCTGTAGTGCAGACATCAGCAAAGGCACAGGCTCCGGGCGATGCCGCTCCTGAGGAAATAATCGTGGCAGCTAATCGGCTTGAGCAATCTCTCAGCACGGTCTTGGCGGCTACTACAGTCATAGACAAAGAAACCATTCGGCAGTCTCAAGCGCAGAATCTTGCAGGCTTGCTAGCCGGAGTGCCTGGCATGCAATTTTCGCCTTCTGGCGGGCAGGGCGCGCAGACGAGTTTATTCATGCGCGGCACCGAGTCGGACCATACCTTGATTCTAATAGATGGTGTGCAGATGACGACCAACAGCGGACCGGCAGGGCGCTTAGAATTCATTCCTCTGGATCAGATTGAGCGCATCGAGATTGTTCGTGGGCCTCGGTCCAGCGTGTATGGCTCGGAAGCGATAGGCGGCGTGGTTAATATAATTACCAAGCCGGATATTCAAGAGGACTTTAGCGGCTCGGTGAAGTTGATGGCAGGCACCGAGAA
>CASQMQ010000010.1 GCA_949430125.1 uncultured Pseudomonadales bacterium | reverse complement strand
CCCAGGCATCGATATTTGTGCCATGGGCTGTGGACGCGATTTTACTCTGAATGTCTTTTGCGGCTCCGAACGCCACTACAAAACATTCGAGCAGGGAATTACTGGCCATGCGATTAGCGCCATGCAAACCGGTAAAGCTGGTCTCGCCGATTGCGTACAGATGATCGATGTCGGTTTCACCGTTTTTGCTCACCATGATGCCCCCGCAGGTGTAATGAGCGGCACGGTACGACAGGGATTCGATCGGTAGTTATATCGATGCCGAATTCTAGGCAGCGAGAGTAAATGGTGGGGAAGTTCTCGGTTAAGAACGAAGCGCGCTTGTGCGTGATGTTCAGATAGACACAGTCGCAGCCTAGTCGCTTCATCTCATGATCGATGGCGCGGGCAACAATATCTCTCGGTGCTAGTTCTTCGCGGCTATCGAAGCTAGGCATGAACCTGCTGCCATCGGGTAGCTCTAAAGTGGCTCCTTCGCCGCGCAGTGCCTCGGTAATGAGGAATGACTTGGCATGGGGGTGAAATAAGCAGGTTGGGTGGAATTGGTTGAATTCCATATTGGCTGCACGGCAGCCAGCGCGCCAGGCCATAGCAATGCCGTCGCCACTGGCTCCGTCAGGATTCGTGGTGTACAGGTAAGCCTTGCTGGCTCCACCGGTTGCTAGAGTGACAAATTTGCTCTTGATGAGATCCACGCTGCCAGATTCGAAGTTTAGTACGTAGGCGCCCACGCAAACGCTCCCAGAGCCGTCTTCTCGCTGCTGTGTCACTAAGTCTACAGCAGTACAGTCAGCTAGCAGCTCGATGTTTGGGTGAGCCTGAGCGCGCCTGCGTAGCGTCTCGAACACCGCTTTACCGGTTGCATCGGTGGCGTGGATAATACGCCGGTTGCTGTGGCCGCCTTCTTGCGTCAGGTGCAGCGAGCTTAGCTTTTGTGACGTCGATTTGTTCTCGTCACGCTCGAAGCTCCCCTTCGTGGTAAAGGGGACGCCTTGCTCGACCAGCCACTTTACTGCTTCAGCGCTCTCGGCGACAATATGCTCAACTATGTCTTCATGACACAGACCAACGCCCGCCGAAAGCGTATCGGCAACATGGGATTCGATACTGTCGGTTTCATCTAATACCGCGGCTATGCCACCTTGGGCATAGAATGTGGCTCCCTGATTGAGGTCGCCCTTGCTAAGTACCGCGACGCGGGCAAAATCTGCCGTCTTCAGGGCAAGAGTGAGGCCGGCAGCACCGCTACCAATGATCAAGATATCGAACTGTAGTTGATTCCGAGTTACAGATGAGTTCATAAGAGCATTCCAACTAAATGAATTAATTGGTTTTTATTGATTTTTTAAGATTAAAAGAAGGCTGAGCCTGCTAAGGTTATTGCCGGCAAGATGATGTGCTTACGGGCAGCGAACGAGGATTCTTGCACAGTTACACTGAATATCTCTAGCCCAATAATGGGTAGAGTTCATCTGGGCTGCATAAAACTGTCATAATTTGCCCGTTTTCGAGAACTTTTGCAGGAATACGTTGTCTATCGCTGTGAATGAAAGCATTTGTTCCCAGTAGTGACGTAGTAGAGCCCCAGCAATAAGGGAGTTGGAACAGATGTCAGAGGATACGGATCAACAATTAGTTGACCGGGTTTTAAGCGGCAACAAAAACGCATTTAACTTATTGGTTTTGCGTTATCAGCATAGAGTATTGGCCCTAGTAGGGCGTTTCATCCACGATTCACATGAGGCTGAAGACGTTTGCCAGGAAGCTTTTATCAAAGCGTATAGAGCCTTGCCTCTATTTCGTGGCGATAGTGCTTTCTACACGTGGTTGTACCGTATAGCGGTCAATACAGCGAAGAACTACCTGGTCTCAAGGAATCGAAGACCACCTGCTAGCGACGTAGAAGTAGCGGACGCAGAGCAGAGCGAAGTAGGCAGCGTACTGCGGGAGATTGAAAACCCTGAGAGTAAGTTGGCCACCGCCAAACTAAAATTGGTGATAGAACAGGCTATAGAAGATTTACCGGAAGATTTACGCACTGCGTTTGTGCTTCGCGAGTTTTCAGGGCTGAGCTACGAAGACATTACCGAAGTCATGGATTGTCCAGTGGGTACAGTTAGATCGCGAATCTTTAGAGCCAGAGAAGCGATAGATAAGAAGATTAAGGGTTTACTCGAATAGAGAGCCAGACAGGCATCGGTAATAATCCGACAAACTATTTGGATTAAAATTTTATTAAGTAAGATCGAAGGATCACAGGGGTGCTCAATGAGCCAGATCGACTCAGAGAATATAAGCGAGACAATATCTGCATTACTCGATAACGAGGCAGATAATTTGGAGTTGCGTCGCTTTCTAAAATCCTGTGAGCAGGACCCAACTCTGCTGGAGACCTGGGAGCGTTACAGCCTGGTTCAGTCTGCACTGCATGAGTCTGCGAAACCCGTAAATGCGAGTCTTAGCCAACGAATCGCTGAACAAATTGAGCTTCAAGCCCCATTATCGGCAACACTAGCGCCGGTCCAGTCTTCTTGGAAAGACGGTTTTACCAAGATGGCAATCGCCGCCTCCGTGGCCGCGGTATTCCTAGTTGCTGTGCAGCTTAATCTGGATAGCGGCGCTGGCTCTTCTGCCATTCCAGCTATCGCCGATCAATCTGCTAAAAATATCGAATCGCCAGCTACTCTATCGCGGCCAGCAACAGCGCTGCTGGCCGAAGCTGGAGTCGAGGTGCCAGTCGTGGTCGATGGCGGTATCGTGCGTCAATACATTGAGAGTCTGACTATCGACGATGAGGAGCCGGTGCGCATCGAGCATATTCAGGATTCGCCTCTGTACCGTCTAGTCAACGAGTTGCAGGCAAAACCCTAAAACACTCTTTCTAAAACCCTAAACCGTCTCTCTAAACCCCCTCAAGCCCAGTACTTAAGGCTTGCGTGCTTGCATGCATCCCTTCTCGTTGTGCTAAAGTAGTGCCTCGATTCAGGTTCGCCTCGCCGAGTCAGCCTGTTCAGTATTTCATAGACGCGGAAATCTTTTATGCGAACTCTTAGTGAAGCAAGCCTCAAGTTGTCATCGGTCGGTTTTGTCGTTGCCTTATTCCTATCGACGAGCAACAGCGGTTATGCCCAAGCAGACCTGCCAAATTTTGCCGATCTTGTTGAAAACAACGCACCATCAATCGTTGAGATTTCCACTACCAAAAGCGTTTCTGGGCGAAGTGCTATTGGCGACGATGAGATTGAAGAGCTATTGCGGCGACTAAATCCAGATCAGGAGCCAGACCTCGACATCGAAGGAATACCGGAGCAGCGTCAACGCGGTGCAGTAGGCTCGGGATTTGTGATTTCCACCGACGGTTACATCATGACCAACAATCATGTAGTCGCGGACGCTGATGAAATACAGGTCACCCTCAATGATAGAAGAGTCTATGACGCCAAGGTCATCGGGCTCGACGAGCCTTCTGATCTCGCTCTATTGAAGATAGACGTGACAGATTTGCCGTATGTTGAGTTCGGCAACTCCGATAGCCTGCGTGTAGGCGATTGGGTGTTAGCCATAGGTTCGCCATTCGGCTTAGAGTTTTCTGCAGCCGCCGGCATCGTGAGCGCGAAAGGGCGCTCAATGCCTGGAGGCTCAATGCGAGGACGATCCACCTACAATTACATGTCCTTCATCCAGACGGATGTCGCAATTAATCAGGGTAATTCGGGCGGCCCTCTATTCAATCTGGACGGCGATGTCATCGGCATCAATTCGCAGATTCTAAGCAGCACCGGTGGCTCGAACGGGATTTCCTTTTCTATTCCCAGCAATGTAGCAATGAACGTCATGGAGCAATTGCGTGACACAGGTACCGTCGAGCGCGGGCTGCTGGGTGTGCGCATGCGTGAGGTGGACTATGCGCTTGCTGAAATTTTTAATATGGAGCGGCCGCGCGGCGCCTTCGTCGATGATGTGCAGATCGACAGCCCGGCAGAAGAGGGTGGCGTACTCATTGAGGATATTATTCTCGAATTCAACGGGCATGAGATCGATTTTTTCAGTGATCTGCCATTTTACGTGGGTCAATATCGTCCAGGCACCGCGGCGAAGATGCTTGTTTATCGCGAAGGCGAGCTGCGAGATCTCACCGTGGTTTTGGGTAGTTCGCCGACTAACAGCGTTGCTGTTGCCGAGCCGGAAGTCGTCCGCGAGCGCGGTAATCCACTCGGTTTTCGTGTCAGTGAGCTGAGCGATGATATGCGCAGAGTCACCGGGTTGAGCGGTGTGCAAATAGCAGAATTGGATGAGGGCCCCGGCCGTGAGGCAGGCTTGCTTGCTGGAGATGTTATTGTTTCACTCAATAGGCAGGAGATCGATTCGGCGGATAAATTTGCGAGTGTGGCGAGTAATCTGCCAGACTCGGGATTCGTCCCTATTCGCATAGTACGCGAGGGCCAGGGCACGACGATGGCGCTGGAACTCGATCCTTAGTAGCTGATGGGCTTTTAAGGTCCGTCAGCTCTCTGCTTGCAGGCCTTTTTCTGCGTGGCTTAACTCGCTAATTCTCCTGACACTCGGTTTCATTTGCTGTAGACTTGCCGCCTTAATTTCATCCTGTCTAATTCCTCCTACTGTGACCTATTTGCTTCGTGACTGACCTAAGCCACATTCGAAACTTTTCGATTATCGCCCATATCGACCACGGTAAATCTACGCTTGCCGATCGCTTCATTCAGACCTGTGGTGGGTTGAGCGATCGCGAAATGGATGTACAGATTCTCGATACCTTAGATATTGAGCGCGAGCGCGGCATTACTATCAAGGCGCAGAGCGTGACTCTGCATTACGATGCGCTGGACGGTAACCGCTATCAGCTAAACTTCATCGACACGCCTGGTCACGTTGATTTCACCTACGAAGTGTCACGCTCACTTGCTGCCTGCGAGGGCGCGTTACTCGTGGTTGATGCAGGGCAGGGTGTAGAAGCCCAGTCAGTTGCGACTTGCTACACAGCGATAGAGCAGGGCCTCGAAGTTATTCCCGTATTGAATAAGATGGATCTGCCCCAGGCAGAACCCGAGCGTGTGCGTGTGGAGATAGAAGAAATAATTGGTATCGATGCTTCAGAGGCTGTCTGCGCAAGTGCAAAGTCTGGTCTTGGCATCATCGAAATTCTTGAACAGATCATCATCAAGATTCCGCCACCGGTGGGAGACAGAGATGCCGATTTGCAGGCTCTAATCATCGACTCCTGGTTTGACAATTATCTGGGCGTGGTATCTCTAGTAAGAGTCATGGCAGGCACCCTGAACAAGGGCGACAAAATTATCGCGAAGTCCCTAGGTAAGTCACATGTGGTAGACAGCGTGGGTGTGTTTACGCCGAAGCGAACTGAGACGGGCTCTTTGGCGGCAGGCGAAGTTGGGTTTATCGTTGCCGGCATTAAGGAAATCTTAGGGGCGCCGGTCGGTGACACCATCACGCTAGCAAAAACTCCGGATGTGGATGCGCTAGAGGGATTTCGAAAAATACAGCCTCAGGTCTATGCTGGACTCTTCCCGGTATCCTCAGACGATTTTGAAAATTTTCGCGATGCGCTATCCAAACTGACATTGAACGACGCTTCTCTGCACTATGAGCCGGAGAATTCTGACGCGCTAGGCTTCGGCTTTCGTTGTGGGTTTTTGGGCATGCTGCACATGGAAATAATTCAGGAACGACTAGAGCGCGAGTACGACCTCTCGCTCATTACCACGGCGCCCACCGTTGTCTACGAAGTGTTGTTAGAGAACGGCGAGGAACTCAAGGTAGATAGTCCTTCGCGACTGCCTGCAGTAACGTCTATTGCTGAGATGCGAGAGCCCATAGTGAAGGCGAATATTCTCGTTCCACAGGAACATCTGGGCAACGTGATAACTCTTTGCGTCGAAAGGCGAGGCGTACAGATAGATATGCAGTTCATCGGCAAGCAAGTATCGCTGACCTATGAATTGCCAATGAACGAAGTTGTGTTGGATTTCTTCGACAAGCTAAAGTCGACGAGCCGCGGCTACGCCTCGCTAGATTATCAGTTTGAGCGCTTTCAAGAATCTAATCTCGTGCGTTTAGATATTCTAATTAACGGCGATAGAGTAGATGCGCTCGCGATTATTGTGTACCGCGATCACGCACAGTCCAAAGCCCGTGCGCTGGTAGAGAAGATGAAGGAATTAATTCCCCGTCAAATGTACGATGTGGCTATTCAAGCCGCGATTGGTGGGCAGATTGTTTCCCGGCAGACGGTTAAGGCGCTACGCAAAAATGTTACCGCGAAGTGCTATGGTGGCGATATCTCCCGCAAGAAGAAGCTCTTAGAAAAACAGAAAGCGGGTAAGAAAAGAATGAAGCGAGTAGGCAACGTGGAAGTGCCGCAGGAAGCGTTTTTGGCGGTGCTAAAAGTTGATAGTTAATTGTAGTTAATACAATGAATTCAGCATAAATAGACGATAGATAAGAACGAAATGGATATAGATTTTTCACTAGTATTGGTTTGTCTCGTTGGTGCCTGCGGAGCACTGTGGCTGCTCGATAGCCTATGGATAAAGAAGTACCGTGCGCAGGCAATCGCAGATTATGAGGCGACTCAGACTAAGGGAATGGCGGATGAAAAAGTAGCACAACACATTGCCGTTTTATCTCAAGAGCCAATGGTCATAGAGTACGCGAAGTCCTTTTTTCCCGTGCTGCTGATTGTCTTGATGCTCCGTTCGTTCTTAGTAGAGCCTTTTCAGATACCAACAGGCTCGATGATTCCAACCTTGGAGGTTGGTGATTTTATTCTGGTGAATAAATACGCTTATGGCGTTCGACTTCCGGTGATCGGGACTAAAATTGTAGATGTTGCGGATCCTCAGCGCGGGGATGTCATGGTTTTCATCCCTCCTCATGTAGATAGCTATTATATTAAGCGAGTAATCGGCATGCCGGGCGATACAGTTCGGTATGAGGACAAGCGTTTGTTCGTTAATGGTGAACTGATCGGCGAAGAATTTGTCGAAGACATCATTATAGATACGAATCTGGGCGACTTAGCCGGCACATTGCATACAGAGATAATCAATGGCGTAGAGCACGCTACTCAACACATTACGGCAGTTACTAGGCAGCGCTCGCGCACGACTTGGGTAATCCCCAATGGGCATTACTTCATGATGGGTGACAATCGGGACAATAGCAGCGATAGCAGGGAGTGGGGTACGGTGTCAGAGAAAGACATAGTCGGAAGGGCGATAGCCGTTTGGATGCACAAGGAGCCGGGGCTAAATCTGCCAACTTTTGCTAGAAATCAACGAATTAAGTAAAATTTTTGTGACAGCTGTAGTGGATTTAACCGGTTCAACTCCTTAGTCTTGGCAGACTGGTAATTTGCAACCACACGAATAAATTTTCAATATTCACTAAGGCAACTTTCCTGCGGGTGAGATCATGAAACAAATAGGACTAAAAAGCTTAAGAGAACAGGCGGGCGTTTCTAAGTTTGGCCTGCTCATGGTGTTCATTTTAATAGTGTCATTTATAACGTTTGGATTGAAAGTAGTCCCTCTGTATGTCGATCACAATCTGATCAGCGGCGTCTGCGAAGAGCTAATCGAAAACGGTGAGGCAGCAAATATGACCACTACTGAAATTCGGCAGCGCGTCTCTAATACTTTGCGCATCAATAATGTAACCGATTTCGACCTGTCTTCTATTACTATGCGTAAGGAAAATGACCAAGCCATTATTACAATTGCCTATGAGCGCCGTGTTGAACTGGCAGCGAATCTCGATGTTGTGGCGAAATTCGATACTGTTTTGCAATAGATGGTCAATAAACTAGATAATCTTCAGAAGTCCTTAGCCTACCAATTCTCCAATCCGGACCTGGCGCAGCTAGCGCTAACCCACCGCAGTGCGAATGCAGAGCACAACGAGCGCCTTGAATTCTTAGGAGACTCTCTCCTGGGATTCATCGTTGCAGAAACGCTGTTCACGTTAAATCCGCAGGCAACTGAAGGTGAGCTCAGTAGAATGCGTTCAGCCCTAGTCAACAAGAACGCGCTGGCCGCAGCTGCCAGAAGTCTCGGAATTGGCGAGTATCTTCAGCTAGGAACTGGTGAGGCAAATAGCGGCGGTAGCGATAGAGACTCTATTCTTGCTGATACAGTCGAAGCCCTAATAGCGGCAATCTACCTAGATGGGGGGATAGACGCCTGCACAACATTCGTAAAAAAGATCAGCGAGAGTAAACTAGCGATCGATACAGCCACGACTGAGCGTAAAGATGCGAAGACTCGTCTGCAGGAATTTCTGCAGGCTCAGGGAAAGAATTTACCCAAATACGAAGTAGTAGAAATTACTGGCGCTGCGCACGAACAGGTATTTCATGTTAGCTGTAGACTGGAATCATTTGGTACAAAGTCTGCGGGCTCCGGTACCAGCAAGCGTGAGGCGGAGCAGCAGGCTGCAATGAAAATTTTGGATGCGATAGAGGCGACAACAAACAAGGCATGAACAAACCTACTGAACAAGCTACACCACCCAGTCGCTGCGGATACATCGCTATAGTGGGCCGTCCCAATGTGGGTAAATCGACGCTGCTGAATCATCTGCTGCATCAAAAAATCAGTATCACATCGCGCAAACCGCAGACTACGCGTCATAGAATTATGGGAATAAACAGTGATGAACATCATCAGTGTCTGTTCGTTGATACGCCAGGGCTGAATGCTAAATACAGCAAGGCGCTGAATAAGGTTATGAACGACACCGTGCTTAACGTGATTAAAGATGTTGATGTGGTGTTATTCGTTGTCGAGCGCTTCATCTGGAATGAAGCGGATCAATATGTATTAGATGCGCTGACTTATGCGAATGTGCCAGTACTGTTGGTCATCAATAAGATCGATCTAGTGCAGGACAAGACAGAGTTGTTACCGCATATCGCGAAGTTAAGGGAGAAGCGGGAGTTTACCGAAATAGTTCCCGTGTCCGCCCTTGGTGGTCACAACCTAGACACCATCGACGAACTGGTGAAGGCACTACTACCCGAGGCGCCGTTTCTCTTCCCTGAAGATCAGGTAACCGATAGAAGCTCTAGGTTCCTCGCCGCCGAATTGATTCGCGAAAAGGCTACGCGGCAACTGGGCGATGAATTGCCCTATGAAGTCACCGTAGAGATCGAAAAATTTGAGACTGCTAAATCAGTATTACATATTCACGGATTAATCTTGGTGGACAATAAAGGACAGAAACGAATTGTGATTGGCAAGGATGGCGATCGGCTAAAACAGATCGGCAGTTCTGCCCGTGAAGATATGGAGACGGCATTTGATAGCAAGGTTATGCTGAATCTTTGGGTAAAAGTAAAATCTGGCTGGGCTGACGACGAAAGAGCGTTGCAGAGCCTTGGTTATGTAGATAGGTAGCTCGATGGCGTTGCACAGGGATGTGCAACAATTGTCCATTAAGGGCAATTCGAGTGCGCCTAAAGCAAGCGAAATGACTTTTTAGTATCGAATAGAGGGCGATCGAGACGATCATGGATTCGAGAGTTGCACTACAGCCGGCTTACGTATTGCATAGCCAGCCTTTTCAGAATACCAGCCTACTAGTCGACTTCTTCACCATGGACTACGGGCGCGTACGCGCTGTTGCCAAGGGCGCACGCAGCGCAAAGTCAAAACACCGTTCACTTCTCCAGCTTTTTCAGCCGCTACTAGTTTCGCTCTCCGGTCGTGGTGAGCTGAAAACCCTAACCGGTTTAGAGAGCAGTCTGGGTGCGCTGAGGCTAGAAGGACAGCGCTTGTTCAGCGGCATGTATATCAACGAGCTGTTGACGCGATTGCTAATGAATCACGTTGAGCACAAACAGCTCTATCTCGCCTATCAGGATACGATAGCAGCGCTACAAGGAGATTCGGCCATACAGCTCTTACTGCGTCAGTTCGAGTTGTGCCTGCTCAGTGAGTTAGGCTATGGGATCAATCTGGATTCGGACTGTCACACTCACGAGCCAATTGACGTGGAGCGAAGTTACCGATTTACGCCGGACATTGGCTTCCAAGTTCTAGTTGATGACGGCCAGCACAATAGCAGTAAGGCCTATCTAGGATCGCATATAGTCTCCCTGCGCGAGCATGACCTGACGGATACTGAAGTAGTCAAAGCAGCCAAGCGCCTGTTAAGAACAGCACTGGCTGCGCATCTTGGTGGTAAGCCTCTGCACAGCCGCAGTCTATTTGCGAAGTAGTCTAGGCCTGCTGTATCTCGCACGGGCTTGAGCTCGAATTTCAGATCACCCGCCAGCTTTCGTCGGCTGCGCTTTCCGTGTAGAATTTTGCGCTTTGCGACTCCTTCTTAAACTCGCTGCTGGCTACTCACTCATGTCTTATCAAACTATTCAGGCACAAATTGGCAACACGCCATTGGTTAAGCTTCAGCGTCTACCTGGTGATACCAGTAATACAATCTTGGCAAAGCTGGAGGGTAACAATCCAGCCGGTTCGGTAAAGGATAGGCCGGCGCTC
The DNA here is from genome assembly GCA_949430125.1 of uncultured Pseudomonadales bacterium. Taxonomy (GTDB): domain Bacteria; phylum Pseudomonadota; class Gammaproteobacteria; order Pseudomonadales; family Pseudohongiellaceae; genus UBA9145. The sequence goes on along the minus strand of CASQMQ010000010.1, from coordinate 15,840 downwards.
AGCATGATCCAGCAGGCGGAACTTCGGGGCGAGATCAAGCCTGGCGATGTGCTGATAGAGGCCACTAGCGGCAACACCGGTATCGCGCTGGCTATGGTCGCCGCCGTGATGGGATATCGAATGATCCTAATCATGCCCGAGAATAGTAGTGATGAGCGTAAAGCATCGATGACAGCCTACGGAGCAGAGCTCATTAGCGTGAGCGAGAAAGAGGGCATGGAAGGTGCCCGCGACTTAGCGGCGCGTATGCATGCTGCAGGCGAAGGCAAGGTGCTGGATCAGTTTGCTAATCAGGACAACCCCAACGCGCACTATGTTCACACAGGCCCAGAAATTTGGCGCGATACGAAGGGCGAGGTAACTCACTTCGTTAGCTCCATGGGAACGACGGGCACAATTATGGGCGTGTCACGCTATCTGAAGGAACAGAATCCAGAAATTGAAATCATTGGGCTGCAACCGAAAGATGGATCTCGTATTCCCGGCATTCGTCGTTGGCCCGCAGAATATCTTCCTACTATATTCGATCGCAATCGTGTTGATCGCGTTTTAGATGTTGGGCAGGTCGAAGCGGAACACACGATGAAAGAGATGGCTAAGACCGAGGGTATTTTTTGTGGCGTTTCGTCCGGCGGCTCGATCTATGCAGCACTGCAGCTTTCTAAGGAAGTGACTAACGCTACTATAGTGGCGATAGTCTGTGACCGTGGTGACCGCTATCTTTCCACGGGTGTTTTCAATAACCGTATCTGACTAACCAATAGACTATTATTAACTATATCATTTAACTATGCATGTGGCAGCCAGTCGATTTCGTCAGGCCGCCACATCACCTACCGAGTTAGCAATAAATTAAATATGAGTAGACGCAGACATGGACGCGGCAAGCTTCCAACCGAGCCAGTTAGCTTTGAGATCGAATCCCTGAGTCATGAGGGACGTGGAATCGCACATCTTGACGGGAAGGTGGCCTTTGTAGATGGCGCGCTTGCGGGTGAGCAGGTGTCGGCCGCCTATGTCAGGCGCCGTGGTCGATTCGATGAATTGAAAACTATCGAGGTGCTCAATGCATCTTTGATCCGGGTAGCTCCCCCTTGCGAATTCGCGGGCCTATGCGGCGGCTGTTCACTGCAGCATATGGATAGCGATGCCCAGATTGAGTTCAAGCAATCGGTACTACTCGAGCAGATGCAGCATGCCACCGGCCAGTCAGTGGATAAAATTGAGCTGCTGCCAAAATTGCAAGATGCTACTCAATTCTACCGCCGTAAGGCAAGGCTTGCGGTCCGCGTAGTCACTAAAAAGGGCGGTGCGCTCGTAGGCTTCAGAGAAAAATACAGCAGCTTCATTGCCGATATGGATGACTGTAAGGTGCTCGTAGAAGAAGTGGCTGTCTTGATTCGTCCGCTACGTAGCCTGATTACACAATTGCAGGGCGCCCTAAATATCCCGCAGATAGAAGTGGCTGTTGGTGAGGAGTTGTTAAGCAGTGAAGATGCTGCCCAGAGCACATCCGGCGACTCTAAACTCCAAGTCGCATTAGTCTTTCGCCATCTGCAGCCGCTCTGCGAATCCGATACGCAAAGCCTAGTTCAGTTTTCACAAGAGCACGGTATTCAGCTCTACCTGCAACCAGGTGGGAATGACACTGTACACAAGATATTTCCAACCGATTCAGTAGAGCGTTTGCAGTACTTTCTTCCAGAGTTTGATTTACAGCTAAATTTTCACCCCATGGACTTCACGCAAATTAATGCGGGTATCAATCGAAAGATCATTAGCCAGGCATTATCGTTACTCGAATTGAGTGAAGACGACACGGTACTGGATCTGTTTTGTGGTCTAGGTAACTTTACCTTGGCTAGCGCGCGTCGTGCTAAGAAAGTTGTCGGGGTAGAAGGGAGCCAAGAGATGGTGTTGCGTGGGTCAGAGAACGCATCCCTTAATGGCTTAGACAACGTCGAGTTTCACGCAGCTGATTTGTTTAAGCCCATCGAATCAGAGGATTGGGCTACTGCACAGTACAGTAAAATAATCTTAGACCCGCCGAGATCTGGCGCCATCGAGATAATTCCGGAAATAGCAAAACTAGGAGCGAAGATTATTGTATACGTATCTTGTAACCCAGCAACCCTAGCGAGGGATACAGCCGAGTTGATTAGCGCGGGCTATAAATTACGAGCGACTGGGGTGATGGATATGTTTCCCCATACCACGCATGTAGAATCGATGGCAGTATTCGATGCAGGAAAACGGTCGCAGAAATAACACAGCATCAAACTGTAACAACACCCAAATAGAGCAGTAACTGAACAGAGTGCGATGTATCGGAGGTAGTAATAGTTGAATACGGGAAATGATAGTGGCTTAGAAGCGCTGACGGCGATCGATCGATTGATTGCGATCATGACGATGCTGCGCGATAAGCAACATGGCTGTCCTTGGGATCTGGAGCAGACCATCAAGTCGCTATTACCCTACACTCTTGAAGAGGTCTATGAAGTTGCAGACGCTATCGAGAACAATGATCTGGTAGAGCTTGAAGATGAATTGGGAGATCTGTTGTTTCAAGTCATCTTCTATGCACAGATTGCGAAGGAGCAGGGTGCCTTCGATTTTCAAGACATTGCTACTGCCATAACCGACAAGCTAGTAAGGCGACACCCACATGTTTTTCCCGATGGTGATGTAGAGCAATTCGGAATCCCGCAAGAAATCGATGCGCAGCAGGTGGTAGTCAATTGGGAAGCGATAAAAGAGATTGAGAGGGAAGAAAAGCGCAAGAAAGGTGGCAAACAGGCGGTGCAGGGAGTCGAGAGTATCTTGGATGACGTGCCGAGGGCATTGCCTGCAATGGAGCGAGCACGTAAGCTTCAAAAGCGAGCAGCACAGGTAGGGTTCGATTGGGCTGAAATAGCTCCTGTTCTCGAAAAGCTAAAAGAGGAAGTAGCGGAATTTGAGGAAGCTTTGGCTAGCGGCGATCTTGAGAGAATGAGTGACGAGCTGGGCGACGTATTGTTCGCAACCATAAATCTGGCGCGGCATAGTAAGATAGAGCCCGAAGTAGCGCTCAGGTCTACAAATCGGCGCTTTGAGACACGTTTTAAGTGGATAGAGACCGCCATGTACAAGCAGGGTAAAGTGTTTAAAGACGCAAAATTAGAAGAATTAGATGCACTTTGGGGTCAGGCGAAAAAAACTGGTCTTTAAGGCGTCAAGATTGAACTATGACAACTAGAACTAGAGCTTGGGAGTAAGTAATGAGGGTTATTTTGTTAGGGGCGCCAGGCGCAGGCAAGGGAACGCAGGCACAATTCATCTGTGAGCGCTTTGGAATTCCACAAATCTCAACTGGCGACATGCTGCGCGCAGCGGTGAAGGCGAAGACAGAACTAGGCGTGCAAGTTGAGCAGGTGATGGCTTCTGGAGGCTTAGTTACTGACGAAATAATTATTGCTTTGGTAAAAGAACGCATCACCGCCCACGACTGTAAATCAGGTTTTTTGTTCGATGGCTTTCCTCGTACCATCCCACAAGCAGAGGCTATGGTTGAGGCCGCTGTTCCCATCGATGTTGTGCTCGAAATCGATGTGGCCGATGATGAAATCGTCAAGCGCCTAGGGGGCAGAAGAGTGCATCCTAATTCTGGTCGCGTCTACCATGTTGAATTTAACGCACCTGCGGTGGCGGGCAAGGATGATGAAACCGGCGAAGATCTGATTCAGAGAGAAGACGATCAGGAAGATACGATACGTACGCGCCTAGACGTTTATCATAAACAGACAGAACCGCTGGTTAAGTTTTATAAGGGAATAGAGGCACAGGGCCAGCTAGTAAAAGTTATCAAAGTGAAAGGTATCGCCAGTGTGGATGTAATCAAGGAGCAAATTCTTGCTTCCTTAAGTTAGTGTTTTGCGCGCAGGCAGCGCCCACCGATACATGAAAAAACCAGGCTACGGCCTGGTTTTTGCTTTCTAGAAACTATGATTTACTCATAACACTATCGAATACAATGTATTCTTGTAACCAATTTACACACTTAGCCGAGCATCTACTCCTTTGTATTCTAGTTAAGCAGTTCACAGTAGCTGCCGTAACAACTGCAGTAGCTTCTCTTTAGTAATTTATTTTTGGTTTTCAATGCGTTTGTCATTCGTGTTGTTAAGGAAATGACGTTGTTAATAAATACAGAGTTTGATCAATGTTTGGTCAATTAGAAGGCTTTACAAACGAAGACAATAAAAGTTGGCAGACAAATTGCTCATTTTATGAGCATGCTTTTAGTCGTGTGTTCAATTTTTCATCATGTTTTCTTAAAGTTTTCACTACAGCTAGCGAAACATAGATTGTTACCACTTAAAAGTGGGCATTATGCATGGACTGTTTAAAAGAATTTTTATGTAACGGTTTTTTGCAGAGAGAGTTTACTGTAAGCCAGATTATTTATGTGATATGTTGCCGGCGAGCAGTGGTTAAAATTCTTCAACTTAAGCGGGCACGATTCATAACCTAGGAGAGAAACGAGTATGGCTAAAGTTAAGGCAAAAAAGAGAAAACCAGCGAAGAGAAAGTCAGTGGCTAAGAAAGTTAGCAGCCCGGCTTTGTCTAAATCAAATGCCGCAGTAGCGAAACTTGAAAAAGTATCTAAAGCAGCAGCAAAGAAAGTGACAGCAGCAAGAAAGAAAGCTGTCGCTGCAAAGAAGACTGCCGCAAGAACTAAAACAGCAGCAAGCAAAAAAGCTGCTAAGTCAGCTCAAGGCGCAGTAAAGAAAGCGTCTGCATCAGCAGCTGCTACAAATGCGAGAATCAGAATAGCAAAAGCTAGAGCTAGAGCCGCAGAGACTGCAGCGAAGGTAGCAGCCGCTAAGGCCGCAGCAGCAGCTAAAGCTGAATCTGATCTTAAGAAGGCAGTAAAGGCGTTTACCGCTAACTTTAAAGCTAAGCAAGCAAAGGCTAAAGCGAAAGAAGCTGCTAAGAAGGCGCGTAGAGATGCTACGGCAGCTAGAAAAGCCGCAGCAAGAGCAGCTAAGAATGAAAAGGCTGCAGCGAAGAGAGCCGCAGCTAAAGCTAAAGCAGCAGCTCGCAAGGCCGGAAAGAAGAAGCCTGCTAAGAAGAAAGTAGCGAAAAAGAAGGCAGCAAAGAAAAAAGCTAAGAAGAAAGCAGTAAAGAGCCGCTCGGCAGCGAAGAAAGCCTCTCCTAAGAAAGTTGCTAAGCGTAAACCAGCTGCTAAAAAGAAAGCCGCTAAGAAGAAAGTAGCTAAGAAGAAGGTAGCCAAGAAGAAGGTAGCCAAGAAGAAGGTAGCGAAGAAGAAGGTAGCGAAGAAGAAGGTAGCCAAGAAGAAGGTAGCCAAGAAGAAGGTAGCCAAGAAGAAGGTAGCGAAGAAGAAGGTAGCGAAGAAGAAGGTAGCTAAGAAGAAGGTAGCGAAGAAGAAGGTAGCTAAGAAGAAGGTAGCTAAGAAGAAGGTAGCTAAGAAGAAAGTAGCTAAGAAGAAGGTCGCTAAGAAGAAGGCCAAGAAGAAAGTAGCTAAAAAGAAAGCTCCAGCTCGTAAAAAAGCTGTAAAGAAAAAGCCGAAGAAGAAAGCTGTAAAGCGTAGATCGGCCGCTAAGAAGGCCGCGAAACGTAAAGTAGCCAAGCGTAAGGCGCCTGCAAAGAAGAAAGCCGCCAAGAAGAAGGTTGCTAAGAAAAAAGTAGCCAAGAAGAAGGTTGCTAAGAAAAAAGTAGCCAAGAAGAAGGTTGCTAAGAAAAAAGTAGCCAAGAAGAAGGTTGCTAAGAAAAAAGTAGCCAAGAAGAAGGTTGCTAAGAAAAAAGTAGCCAAGAAGAAGGTTGCTAAGAAAAAAGTAGCCAAGAAGAAGGTTGCTAAGAAAAAAGTAGCCAAGAAGAAGGTTGCTAAGAAAAAAGTAGCCAAGAAGAAGGCTGCTAAGAGTAAGGCAGTCAAGAAGAAGGCTGTTAAGCGTAAGCCAGCCAAGAAGAAGGCGGTAAGAAAGAAAGCGCCGGCTCGTAAGAAAGCAGCCCGAAAGAAGAAGTAGGGCCTAAGCTGGATTGAGTGACTTTAGCCAGTACATCCACCGACCGCCTGTGTGTCCGCTCGCGGTCGGTGGATGGATACTCAAATCTTGTAAAAAATCTCTGTTGGTAAGTACCAGCAGGGATTTTTTCTATTGTAGCGCCCTAATATAACGCTGAGAGCCTAGGCCGTACTGAATCTAAAATGCATACAATACTGACAATAGATACTTCATCTACCAACTGTGCTGTCGCGCTGCTACTTGGAGATGTCTTGCTCGAGCGTGTGAGTGAGGGCCAGCGGCAATCGGCTCAGCGTGTGCTTCCCATGATCTCCGAGTTACTGCTTGATGCGAAGATTCAGCTTAGCGATATTGACTTAATCGCGGTAGTTGCAGGTCCTGGCTCGTTTACTGGCGTGAGGATAGGTATAGCGGTGGCTCAAGGGCTTAGCTTGAGTGCTGCAATCCCAGCTGTGCCGCTCTCATCGCTCGCCTTGTTGGCAATAGCGACGGTTTCAGAGAGCTCTTTTGATAGAGTGCTAGTAAGTGAACAGGCCAGAGAAGGTGAACTCTATTTTGCGGCCTATCAATGCTCTGACCGGCAAGGTGTAGAGTTAGTTGGCAGGGAACAGGTAGCGCTGATTGAAGACCTCGACGCGTTGCCTGAGAATTTGGCAGGGTCTAGTTGGAGCCTCGCCGGCAGCGGCTGGGAAAGACAGTGTGAAATACTGCAGCATCTGGGATGTACAGCAGCAGCCCAGCCCCAAACACCAGTGATAGATAATCAGCTAATAGCAAGGTTAGCGTTACTACGCTTTAACTGCTCGGAAGCCGTCGAAGCCGCAGCGCTGCGACCAAACTACGTCAAAGAACAATTGGACTATACTTAACCTGATTCATAGCGGTCAGTGATATCGCTAAGCAGAAATGGAAAGAGGCGGAGGGATTACATTGGAACTACTGGGACTAGATTTTTTTCAGGTAACTATCTTGGCTGTGCTCCAAGGGGCCACGGAATTTCTGCCCATTTCTTCCTCGGGGCATTTGATATTGCCCTCACTCATATTTGCTTGGAACGATCAGGGTCTTACCTTCGATATCGCTGTCCATGTGGGAACATTATTCGCAGTATTAGTTTACTTCAGAGACGACTTGCAGCGTCTTGTCTTTGCTCTGACATTGAGCGTATTTCAAAGAAAACACTCCGAAGATTCTAAACTCGCGTGGATGCTACTTGCCGCTACGATTCCCGCAGGGCTTAGTGGTTTGCTATTCGCCACGCAGGTAGAGCAGTACGGTCGCTCGCTTATACTCATTGGCATTACATCCATTGTTTTTGGGCTATTGCTGTTTGTATCGGACCGCTCCGGTAGCAAGCAACTCACGTTGGCTGACATGAATTGGAAAACAGCGTTGCTAATAGGCTTCTCTCAAGTACTCGCACTGATCCCTGGCACTTCTCGCTCAGGCGTAACAATGACTGCCGCGCTTTTTTGCAATCTCGATCGAGCCGCCGCCGCACGGTTCTCTTTCTTGCTCGCGATACCGATTATTGCAGCCTCAGGCTTGCTAAGAGGCATACAATTGCTACAGACAGACACAGAGTCTGTTGAATGGCTTGTCTTGCTATATGCCATCTTTATCTCAGCCGTGGTCGCGTACTTGTGTATTCACTACTTTTTGCAATTGATTGAGAGAATCGGTTTCCTGCCTTTTGTTATATATCGAGTCCTGCTCGGTATTGCGCTTATACTCCTAGCCTTGTGAAAGTAGCGGTCGTTAGATCAGCTTCCGATTCGACAGAGCGGGAAATCAATCTGTCTACTGATCTCGATTTGCCCACTATAGAATTGCCATCTTCCTACTCTCCTAGAGAAGTTACTAGCTTCGACTATCTGCTAGCCTACCGTGACTCAAAACTAATATTGCAGACTACTGGCGATGCTAAAACTGGAGAGCTATATGTTGATTTCTCCGATGCTAAACTGAACTATCGTGCGAATAGCTCGATCAGAAGTCAAAATATAGCCAAGGCATTGGGAATAAAAGGTAGTCAGAGACCTGCGGTATTGGATGCAACTGCAGGTTTGGGCAAGGACGCATTCCTTATGGCTAGCTTAGGGTGCGAAGTTTCATTGTTAGAGCGCTCGGCAGTGGTGCACGCACTCTTGGCAGACGGGTTAGCTCGAACTGGCTACTACGGCGAGGAAATTGACACTATCTTGCGGAGAATGAAGCTACATTTTGGCGACTTGCTGGTATTCGCAGATGACTCAAAGCAGTTCGATGTTGTCTACCTGGACCCCATGTTTCCCCAGAGGCGCAAGAGCGCGAAGGTAAAGAAAGATATGGCGGCGTTGCAGCAACTGCTTGGTCATCAAACCGATGGAGCAGAGCTACTTGATTGCGCGAAGCTTCTCGCGAAGAAGCGAGTAGTTGTTAAACGAGCGAAGCTTTCCCCTTATCTTGGGCCAGATAAACCAGACATAGAGTTTAAGGGAAGCAGCAGCCGTTACGACGTTTATCTTATCGCAAGTTAGAGACTAGCTTACAAGCGCCTGTAGTACGCCCTGGTAGACGCCTGATAGCTTGTCTAGTTCGGCGACGGTTATTTTTTCGTCGACCTGATGAATAGTCGCATTGCAGGGTCCGAGTTCAACGACTTCAGCTCCAGTGGGTGCGATGAAGCGGCCATCGGAAGTACCCCCGGCAGTTGAGCGCTCGGTGTCGTATCCGCAATTTTTCTTGATGCTTTCGGAAACGGCTTCGACAAGCTTACCTGTGTCAGTCAAAAAAGGATTTCCCGATAGATTCCAATCTAGCTGATAATTAAGTTCAGCTTCGTCGAGTAGCTGTGTTACTCGCGATTTAATGGTGGGCGCATCTAGCTCTGTGGAAAAGCGGAAGTTAAAGACGATCTCTATTCGTCCTGGAATGACGTTGGTGGCGCCAGTGCCCGCATTGATATTCGAAATCTGAAAGCTGGTTGCCGGAAAGGAGGTATTACCTTCGTCCCAAGTTATATCGGTTAGGTGTGTTAATACTGGCAAGATCTTATGTATTGGATTGATCGCAAGTTGTGGATAGGCCACGTGACCCTGAGTACCAGTTACGACAAGCTTCGCGCCTAATGAGCCGCGTCGCCCGATCTTGACAGTATCACCCAGCTGCTCGCTGCTGCTTGGCTCTCCAACTAGGCAGTAATCTATTTTGATATTTCGATCGCCTAGTTCTTTGATTACCTTTTGCGTGCCGTTTACGGCAATGCCTTCTTCATCGCTGGTGATGAGGAAACCAATACGCGCATTGAGCTCAGACACTGCTAGGAAGCGTTCGACTGCAGTTACCATCGCAGCGATGCTGCCCTTCATATCGGCAGCGCCTCGGCCATGCAAAAAGCCATCGGCAACTGTGGCGCTAAATGGTGGATACAGCCAGTTGTTCTCCGGACCAGTCGGCACGACATCGGTATGGCCTGCGAAGACGAATAGGGGGCCGCTACTGCCTAGTGTTGCCCATAAATTTGTCACGTCCTCAAATTGAAGTGTCTCAACATTGAATCCGATGGCGGTTAGTCGCTTGGCGATCAGCTCCTGGCAACCCTCATCCAGTGGTGTTACGGAGGGGCGTTGAATAAGCTGCTGCGCTAGTTCGAGAGTTTCGCTCATGATATTTTCTTCATCTTCTGAAAGTTGTTATTTGTTTAACTGCTCTGCACACGTTAGTTATGCGTGTGCAGGTCATCGTTAAGGATGATTGATGATTTTAGAGGTACGCATTCGACGCTACCGGAAAGTGAGTTGCGTCTGAAAAGCAGGTCTTCGACACCGACCAGTTCTTTCGCTTTTACTGTTTTTAGTAATGCGCCATCGGTCCCGAGTACATTTAATTTGGTGCCAGCTGTAAGGTATAAGCCAGCCTCTACTGTGCAGCCATTAGCTAGAGGGATGCCTATTCCCGCATTGGCGCCAATCAAGCAGTTCTCGCCTACAGTAATAACTTGGGTGCCGCCTCCGGAGAGGGTGCCCATGGTGCTGCAGCCCCCACCAAGGTCGCTATTTGCGCCTACCATAACACCCGCCGAAATACGACCTTCTACCATCGCTGGCCCCTGCGTGCCTGCATTGAAATTCACGAAGCCTTCGTGCATGACAGTCGTGCCGGCTCCGAGATATGCCCCGAGACGAACTCGAGCCGTATGGGCAATGCGGACACCTGCAGGAACGACATAACTAGTCATCTTGGGAAACTTGTCCACAGAGGCAACTTCAAGGGCTGTACCACGCAGTCTTGCAGCTAACTGGCGTTTGGGCAATTCTTCTAAGTCGATTGCGCCTTCGTTAGTCCAGGCCAGATTATGCAATACGGCAAACAGGCCTTCGAGATTAAGCGAATGTGGTTTACAGAGACGATGCGAGAGTAGGTGAAGCTTCAGATAGGCTTCTGCTACGCTTTTAGGAGGACTGTCTGTGAATAGCACGCAGAGGATGAGCTGGCCTTGGCCCTCGTTGATTTGCTGAACTTGCTCGGCGTGTCCAGTAAATTTGGCTTCAAGTAATTTAGCAGCAAGTGCGCGTGCTGATGTTTCATCGATCTCTGAAACAGCATTTTCCCCTGATTGAATTGCACAATTAGCCAGTAACAAGCTGCTCAGGGCTGTATCCGGGCTCAGTAGTGGCGCTGGATAGTAGACTTCGATGATCTCGTTTTTCGCATTGCGAGTTGCCAGGCCCAAGCCTAGGCTATGTATTGCCGTATCGTTCATGGTGTGTTGTTCCTTGTTGCTTAATCTTGCGCTAATGCTTGAATTTCTTCCTTGTCGAACCCGAGAAGCCACTTGCCTTGGCTTTCGATGATCGGTCGCTTAATGATCGAATTGTTCTCGCTCATAATTTTGATGGCGGATGCCTCGCTCAGGTCTTTTTTTACAGCATCGGGTAATTTTCGCCATGTGGTTCCCCGCGTGTTGACGAGTGACTTGAAGTCGAAGTGCTTAAGGAGTTTCTTAATAAGCGCCTCGTCACAGCCAAGCTTCTTGTAGTCATGAAAGTCGTAGTCAACTCCCAATTCTGTAAGCAGGGAACGCGTCTTCTTGATGGTGTCGCAGTTGTTGATTCCATAGAGCGTAGTCATGATTGGTTTACTACATTGGCTAAAAATTTAAGGGTTAGCTAGGTGTCGAGTCGTTGCTCGAGGTCGATTTTCAGTTCTGAGATTATCTTATCTATCAGGTCTTGATCACCGATAGGTTTGTTGGACTGATCGGTGACGAAAAACAAATCCTCTACGCGCTCACCAAGGGTAGTGATGCGTGCATCCCGAAGATTTATTTGATGTTCCGCGAAGGTCTTGCCTATGCTGGCGAGAATTCCTGATTGGTCAGGGCAGTTAATCTCGACGGTCGAATAATCCCTGTTCGGGGAGTTAAGCCAATTGATATCGATTGTGTGACTGAAATACTTGTCCTTACGAGTGCGGCGAATGTGTGAGGGCGAGATGGTCTCCATATCTGAATTGAGATATTTCGTGACCACTTTTTCAATTTCAGCGAGGCGCTTCGGATTGTCGCCCACCGGCTTTCCTGAAGCTTCGAGTACCGTATAAGTGTCCATGCAATAGTCGTTGTCTGACGTAAAAATTCGTGCACCTTGAATGTTTAGATTCAATTTTTCGAATGCTGCTGCAGTTTTCGCGAAGAGGTAATTGCTATTCTTCGTGTAGATAAATATTTGTGTGGCGCCTTCGAGCGCGTTTTGAATCAAGCAGTCGGTTACCACTAGAGATCCCGATTCGGAAAACGACGCGATGGCTTCTGTATGCCAAACGATATTTGCCGCTGATTCGCGCAAGAAATATTCGTTGTTGGCATTGGCCCAAATTTGCTGAATTCGCTCTTCGTCCATGCCGTGTTCGGCCAGCTTGTAGAGAGATGTTTCCTTCTTGTCACTAATACGCTCTTCTCTGTTGCGTGGGTTCTCGAGCCCGAGTCGCAAGCGCGCTTCGTATTCAAATACAGCTGCTTCATCAGGCTCGCACGCCAGCTATTCCATAATTCAGGATTGGTCGCGCGAATGTCAGCCACCGTCATCGCATACAGATAGTCGAGATGTAACTTGTCGCCCATCAATGTGGCGAACTCATGAATTACCTCGGGGTCGTTGATGTCTCTGCGCTGAGCTGTCATCGACATGAACAAGTGCTTGCTGACTAGCCAGACGACCAACTTGGTGTCCCAGCACTGAGTCTATGTCGAACACAGAAATCTTCGGCATCCTTCATGCCTAGGGCAGAGTGATCACCACCACGGCCCTTAGCGATGTCGTGATAGAGGCCAGCGATATACAGCAATTCCACTTTCGGAAGATTCTTATGTATATGTGCTGCTATCGGATATTTCTCATCGGCATCGGGTAGTCTGAACCGTCGCATGTTCTCGACTACTTGCAGTGTGTGGGCATCGACAGTGTAGATGTGGAAAAGGTCGTGTTGCATCTGTCCTGTTATCTGCTCAAATTCCGGTAGGTACCTACCTAGAATTCCATAGCGTGCCATCCTCCGAATCTGCAGCGTCATCTTGTGGGGAGCGCGTATGAGTTCCATGAATAAAGTAACGTTACGAATATCGTGTCTATATTCTTCGTCAATGAGGCGTCTATTGTCGCGCAGCAGGCGAACTGTCGACGCACGAATCGCCTGAATATTTGGGTTCTGTGCCATCAATACGAAAATTTCTATTAGCGCCGATGGGTAGAGCTTGAAGACATTGGGGCTTATCGCCTCGATGTAGTCATTCCGAATCTGGAAGCGGTTGTTTATTTTTTCAATCTTTACGCGTTCACCCTCGCGCAGTATCGCCTCGTCGAAGTGCTGTAGTAGCACATCGTTGAGCGCTCGCATATTCGCAACTGCACGGTAATACTGCTTCATCAGCTTCTCGACACCGAGACTCTTATCGTCATCCTTATAGCCGAAAAGTTTCGCGAGTTCTCTCTGCTTATCGAACAATAAGCGATCTTCGCGCCGGCCCTCAATAAAGTGCAGGCCATAGCGGAGCTTCCAAAGAAACTGCTGCCCTTTGTGGAGCATCGTCATCTCAGATTCTTTGAGGAAACCAGCATCGACTAGATCCTGAAACGAACTAGCACCAAAATGCCGCTTCGCTACCCATGCGATAGTCTGAATGTCTCGAAGGCCACCGGGTGAGGTTTTAACATTAGGCTCGAGCGCATAATCGATATCATGATACTTTTCATGCCGTGCGTTTTGCTCGTCCCACTTTGCGCGCAGAAATTTTTTGATCGGCCAGACACGTTTCCCTGTAGTCAGGGCGTACATCTCGCTATGCAATTCTGCTGGGCCATAGATCGTGCGTGATTCCATCAGCGCGGTGGCCACGGTTATGTCATTGACAGCTTCGCTCTTGCACTGCTTGATGGAGCGAACGCTCTGGCCAATCTCGAGACCAATATCCCACAGCAGGGTACAGAACGAGCTAATACAGCTCTTATAACCGCTAACATTATCCTTGCGAGTGAGAATCAATAAATCGATGTCGGAATGGGGGAGTAGTTCGCCGCGGCCATAACCACCAACTGCAACTAGTGAGATGTCTTTCTCGTCCGGCCATGGCTGAGCCTGCCAGGCGAGTTTTAGTATTTGATCTATTGCCCAGGCGCGGCCGGATACTATCTCGGTGATGCTGAGATTTGCTTTGTAACGTTCATCCAGGATGTTGCTAGCTGTCTCTATGGCCTGCTTAAGTGGCTGGACTAGATTGCTAGTGCTACTGAGTTCTGCCTGCAGAGCTGTAATATCGAGCAGCTTGGCGCCCAGCTCGAAACCTTCATCGCTGTATTCTTCATCGATCGCGAGCGTATCTGGATTCAAAATGATTCGTCGGAGCGTCTAGTAAAGACCTCACAGCCATTATTGTTGACAGCCATTGTGTGCTCCCACTGCGCCGACAGTCTTCGATCTTTAGTGGTCACCGTCCAGCCGTCTTTTTTGGATAGCTTAGTGTAGCGGCTACCTGCATTTAACATAGGTTCGATTGTGAATGTCATACCTTCCACGAGAGTCGTTCCGCTGTTAGGCCTGCCGAAATGAAGTACCTGGGGTTCTTCGTGAAAAATGCGCCCGATGCCATGTCCGCAATACTCCCTCACGATCGAATAATTATGGGCTTCGCCGTGCTGCTGAATAATGTGTCCGATATCGCCGAGTGTAATGCCGGGCTTGACGATGTCGATTGCCTTATACAGACATTCCTGCGTGACCTTGATGAGGCGTTTTGCATGCTCGGGTACTTCGCCGACGCAGAACATTTTGCTGGTGTCGCCATGGAAACCATCTTTTATGACGGTGACATCGATATTTATGGTGTCGCCTGCCTTGAGGGTCTTACCATCGCTGGGAATGCCGTGACAAATAACGTGGTTTACCGAGGTGCAGATAGATTTAGGAAAGCCATTATAATTCAGTGGGGCTGGGATGGCCTTCTGTACATCGACGATGTAGTTGTGACAGATCTTATCCAGCTCGCCTGTGCTAACTCCAGGCTGCACGTGTGGACCTATCATTTCCAAGACTTCGGATGCCAGCTTGCCTGCTACCCGCATTTTCACAATGTCGTCAGCTGTTTTAATATGAATCGTCATTGAAGTGCCAGTTATTTCCACAGTTGTTAAGGATAATACCGCTAGCGGCAAAAGCTGAGTATTGTAATGCAGGAGCAACCTTTGTAACAGGGGCTACGGGTTTTCGGGTGCGCATGAAACCGGCTTGGTATGGGCCATAGAGAGCATTTTCTCTTTAGTCTGGATGTGATATTTTCTTTCAGTAGCAGCGCTATTGTGGTATAAAACGGCGCGTTTTCGTGGTTGCTGCCTCTAACTCTCATATGAGTCTGGTGGGGGTAAGCGGTCTTGAAGGCTAAAATTAACATTAACTAACGTCGCACATACACCGTCACATGAGTTCTGGGTGCCTCTCTGTAGCTGTATTTCAGATTGGTTGAGCCATGGGGTGTATGGAGGCCTAACCCAAACCGAAGGAAACAACATGACTGTAACTATGAAAGATATGCTCCGTGCAGGAGTGCATTTTGGGCACCAGTGTCGCTATTGGAACCCAAAAATGGATCCATATATATTTGGCTCCAGAAACAAAATTCACATCATCAACCTCGAGCACACCGTTCCTGCGCTCAATTCCGCACTTGAAGAAGTTTCCTATCTTGCTGAAAAGAAAAGGAAAATTCTTTTCGTCGGCACGAAGCGAGCGGCTAACAAAATTATTAAGCAGGAAGCAGAACGCGCAGGAATGCCCTATGTAAATCATCGCTGGCTCGGTGGTATGCTGACTAACTACAAGACTATTCGTGGTTCTATTAAGCGTCTCAAAGATCTTGAGCAGCAAGAAACAGATGGCACATTGAGCCGTCTGAGCAAGAAAGAAGCTCTAATGCGAACTCGCGCCAAGGAAAAGCTTGAGCGCAGTATCGGTGGTATTAAGGATATGGGCGGCTTGCCTGACGCGATATTCGTAGTCGACGTAGATCATGAGCGTATTGCTGTTACTGAAGCGAACAATCTGAAGATCCCAGTGATTGGTATCGTTGACACCAATAGCAACCCTGACGGTGTCACTACCGTAATCCCAGGTAACGATGATGCGATACGTGCAATTCAGTTGTATGTAGAAGCGATCGCCGATGCTTGTGTTGAAGGGCGTGAGAGAAATGGCCCTGCGGGCGGAAATAGCGAATTCATCGAGATAGAAGATGATGCAGCTGTTGAAGCTACAGTAGAAATAGAAGCGGCTCCGGCTGCAGAGG
>CASQMQ010000009.1 GCA_949430125.1 uncultured Pseudomonadales bacterium | reverse complement strand
GCCGCTCTAGGAGCAGACGTGGCAACACGGATCATATGCTTTACAGCACTTTTCGGATAAGGCCAAAAAGACGTGGGCTATACTAGAATTCACTTATCTGGGAGCCATTGGCACTGGTAATTGTAGTAGTTCGGCGGTGTTTGCTCCGGGCCTTGGTACAAATTTCTGCGAACGTCCGAGTACATTGTCTGCACCGTACCAGTTGCCGTTTATATCAACCCCGAATTCATGTAGTTCTCCAAATTCGCCTGGTCTATTTCCATGGGCATCCCAGGAGAACAATCTATTGCCATCGGTATTATATTTGATAATTCGTACGGGCTGATTGTCAGATACCCACACATCTTGATTTTCCGTAATTAAAATATAATTTGGAAAGTTTAATCCCGGCCAAGTTGCTAGGTGTTTCCCGTCAGGAGTCGAACACCTGAATGCGATCGTTATTTCTGTCCGCGACATAGATGCGATCTTGATTATCTGTCGCTATCGAATGCACAGCATCAAACTGCCCTTCTGCACTTTCCTTTGTTTCCCCATGCTGTAAGGTAATTTCCATCTTTATCAAACTTGATTACTCGTGAGTTAGTAAGGCCATCTGCAACAACTATGCTGCCATCTCGTAGAAACGCGAGATCTTGCGGCGTCCCTAGGTGTGTCTCATCATTTGCTGTTTCATTTTCGATACCGAGCGTCATTAACAACTTTTTGCCGTCATTTGAGAAAGCATGGATCTGGTGGCGCCCGGAGTTGACTACCCAAACCCGCCTTTCGGGATCATAAGGACTGATTGCTATCATGTGTGGGCCACCAGTGCCTTCAAACAAATAATCCCATTGATTCCAATTCTCAATAAGCTTCCCTTCGTCGTTAACGACAAAGATGACATTTTTCATTTGACGTATTGTGCCTTTTGGCGGAGAGAGTGCGGACAAGCCATCAACAGAGCCGTAAAAATATCTGAATCCATCGGGAAGGGGGTCGGGAACGTGAAGCTCACCTCGTTGAATAACAAATATCCTTGTCGGTCGACTCCACGAAAAGCCCAGGGTGCGAGCCCCAGATAAAGCCAGGCTCTGCAAATGCTTCAAGCCATTCTGGCTCAGCTACATAGGGTGACATACCATGGTTCGACGTTGGCGGATATTGATCGGACCAGGACTGGGCATTAACAGCAGAAGTTGTAGTTGCTATGAGCAAGCAGCTTATAGCAGGAAAGGTTCCAAAAAATCTCATAGTATATTCTCTGTGTTGTTATGAACGACGCCCTAGGATCATTTATGTCCTCTGTCGCTGCGGAACGAGGCCCAGAGTCAGTATAAAAAGCAGCTGAGCGCAGAAGATATGAAAATTCTGAAAGACTTGTTGAAACGTACTTCAGATCTAATTAGTTCTTAGACCTGCCGATCTATCGGTGATCAGGAAGCCCTAAAGTTTGTTAAAAGATGAGATGTCTAGACAATTATCCATCTGTTAGTTAGGGCGTGGTTTAGCGTTCTGCAGCGCGTCCACCACTTAGAATATTTTCGATGGCGTAGTTGCCTTCATGGCAGGCGTATTCGTACATCGTGTACTCGTCGTCTCGAGTGAGCGGCATGGAGATCGTAAAAGGTGCTGAGAAGTTTACTGGATCCGTAACTCGTGCCTCCCACAGTATTGTGCCTTCGCTTACCCGGCTGAAACGTTCAACCACATGAAGTTGATCACTGATGGGTACACCCTTAAGTCGGCCACCTGCGCTGCTGTTGGCAATCATGCCGCGGTCATTGTAATTTGTGGTTTCAACTACTAGGGTATCGCCTTCCCAACGTGCAATGGAATCACCCATCCATAATTTCACCTTGGAATCGATATGCTCGGCTTTATCGAGGTGGATTACTCGTACATCGTGAATCATTTCATGCACGATGGTAAAGGTATCCTCAGTCTGAATGAATCGGTAGGCATTGTTGTAGCCAGCGGGCAACATGGATCCCGGCACACCTCGCGTTATACAGCGGTCCCAAACAGTGTGATTAGTCCAGTGATCGTCAACATGGGCAAAGCCATAGTCTCGTTTTGCTTCAGCTTCTGGGCGAATAGGGGCCCGGCCAGAAGGCGGATCGGTAATCATTGATGTCTGACCGGTAGAAAGAACGGTATCCCCAGAATCCAGCCAGATTTGATTGTAACCTCCGATGCTTCCGCCTGCTTCGACCACGATATTGTCATCGGCTACGGCTCTGCGCTCGGCAATACGCGCTTCCGCGCTGGCGATCTCATCCTGGGAGAGGAATGCCTGGCCTGCCATCGAGGCTGGCCGTTCTATTGGGGTGATGGTGTCGTTAGTCCACAAGCCTTGCAGGTCTGGTTGACCATCTGCGGTGCGTCCGACTATATAATCCTGCGCATTAGCAGCTGGCGGGCTGAGACTAATTAGTCCGGCGCTAAGAACAATGAGGGCTAGAAGAAATCGTGAGTTCAATCCTGGGTGAGTAATAGTGATCATGAGCTTCTCAATATCAATGCTGACAGAGTGGTTCGCTTCAAAGTAAACTACAGCAGTTTGCGCTATGGATCAATAAAGTACAGCTATGATATTGGTTCAGGCTATGTCGTAGTTGTTCTGAATATTATTGGAACGAGTAGTAGCAACAACGGTAGAGCAAATACCATCACACCGCTCCAGCCAATGCTGGCCAATAGAATGCCTGCACTGAGTGAGCCAATCGCCTGTAAGCCAAAGACCAGAAAATCATTGACTGCCTGTACCTTAAATCGCTCCGATGTGCGGTAGCTTTGAGTTAGCAAGGTGGTGCCACCAAGGAAGAGGAAATTCCAACCTACACCGAGAAATATCAGAGTTCCCCAGTAGTTGATGAGGTCGGGTTGGCCCCATCCAATAAATATACAAATTATCATTAGAGCGAATCCTGCCTGAATGATCCGCTTAACACCCAGCCAAGAAATTAAAAACCCACTGAAGAATGATGGAACATACATAGCAAGGATGTGGCCCTGGATAATTCTGGTTGTGTCATTCAGGGAATGATGATCCATTTCGTGCATGCTCAGAGGCGTTGCGGTCATTATAAGACTCATGACGCTATATCCTACGGCCGCAGATGCTATGGCTAGAATTAGTGTGTGTTGTTTGAAAATTTGCCCGAGGGGCCTGACAGCACTAGATTGGTCTTGTTTTTCGAATGTCGTGTTTTTGTAGAATGTCAGCAAGATCAGGAACGATATAGTCAGCATTGCTGCCAAGCCTAAAAATGAACCAACGTAATCGGGAAGTCCTTCAACGACACTGAAGCGTCGAGCAACTTCTGGCCCGAGTAATGCGGCAACGATGCCTGCTAGCATTAAAAACGACAGACATTTGGGTATTTGTTCGCTTGGCACTGATTCTGCAACTGCAAAACGGAACTGCTGTAGGAAGGCGATATAGTTGCCAATCAAAAAAGAGGCGATGCAAAAGAGCGTAAATGATTCTTGATAGATACTCCATGCGGCAAAGAGTGTCGCAAAGATGGCCAGTACAGTGCCGGCAAGAAAGCCTGCCTTTCTGCCGATTTTTGACATTAGATAAGACGCAGGTATTGTTGCGAAAGCTATGCCAGCAATTTGAATTGCAATTGGCAGAGTAGCCCAATCAATAGAGGGCGCGATGTGCGCCCCGACAATGCCCCCTAGCAATACAAGAATTGGTGCTGCCGTTTGACCAAAGCATTGTGCGAAGGTTAGAACGATAAGGGTTTTGTAATTTCCGAATTTCACTCAAGGGCTCCCGCTCCAGCACATTTTGACACGAGAGCTTGATACCCGCTGCGTAAGTCTAACCTATAAAGAGGCCGTCTTGCTCTGCGCTCATAATAAAATCAATCACAGCTGCTGTGTTTCTGTTAAGGCGGGGCAGAGTAAACATACTGTGCTTCAAATCGGTATGTTTACTCTGATCAGGCTGCCTCTAAGATATTGACTTCTAGTCTTCTATCGAAGGATGCACATATCCCGTAGGCAACACCTGGCCAGGGTCTACACGAATACTCAAGTAAGTAATCTGATCTTGTATATTCCTGAACCCATGGGGCACGCTAGCCGGTATAACAACAATGTCACCTGCCGATATGGTTTTGGTATGGCCATTGATGACAGTGCGACTACCGCTAGGCCCGATCAATTCCATGACTGATATATTGCTGGCAGGAAATTCTATATCGCCGCTTATGTCGCCCCCAGTAACGAGAGTGCCCGATCCCGATAACACGTAATACACCTCAGTCACTTGATGATGCACAATCGCAGTTACAGATTCCCCTTCAGTACGATTGCCTTTGCGCTGCAAAATTCCAACACCGACATTTACCTCATCGCCGATATCAACCACCTTGATTTGCTGATCTATAGTCTCTCCCATGTGTTCGAAGACAGTCATGATGTCTGCGCGCGATACATGAGTTGCAGTCGTAGGTCTTTGTGCGAAAAGGTTCGGAGATAGTGCGCAAAGTAATGTCGCGCTGAGCATAATCTTGAGAGCTTTATTATTCATGTTTTAACTTCCTCGTGTGCTGTCTTCGTTATCTATAACTGGGTCAAAAATAGAATCAGTAGTTACAGGCTATCTTACTTGCGATCATATCGCCACTCGAGAGCCTTTACCGTAGCGGGATGCGATCATTCGACACACACGGCGGTTTGATCGATTCACTAATTGAATCAATGAGTTAAAATTCTGGGGTTAAAACGCGTTGTAGAATGCGCCAAGAACGTACAGCTTGTTTGTGTAAAAATAAGGCTGTGAGCGACTTAGCGCACAACCTTATTTGGATCACATACTCGACTAGCCAACCACTCCAGCTTCTTCAACACCAAAACGCAGATTGAACTGATTTAGTGGCAAATTTCGAACTCGAATGCCAGTGGCATCAAATACTGCATTTGCTAGTGCAGGTGCAATTCCAGGTGTTCCAGGCTCACCCGCGCCACCTATAGCGTGCCCACTGTTGATTATGTGCGTTTCTATTTTCGGTGCTGTATCCATGCGCACTGCTTCATAGTCATGGAAATTGCTTTGCGCAACTGCACCGTTCTCGATTGTTATCTCACCATGTAGTGCGGCAGTCAGGCCATAGATAATTGCTGACTCGACTTGTGCAGTGATCCCATCTGGAGAAATAGCGAAACCGGCATCGATTACAGCGACAACCCGATCCACGCTCATATTTCCGTCATCAATCGTTACTTCAACAACCTGCGCAACAAGAGTTCCAAAGGATTCTTGGAGAGAGATACCGCGTCCTCGGCCTTCTGCAAGCGGACGACTCCACTGTGCCTCCTCGGCTACCTTTTCTAGTACTGCTAAATGACGAGGATGGTTGCTAAGCAAGCCGACACGATACTCATAAGGATCTTTGCCTGCAGCCACTGCAATTTCATCGATGAACGACTCGGTGAAGAAGCCATGCTGCGAGTGATCTACACTACGCCAAGCTCCAAAGGGAACGTGAGTAGGGCTGGCGACATAGCCAATATTTTGCGCAGGAATTGCGTAAGGAATTAGCGGTGCTTCAATCGGCTCGTGTTTGTCTACGTAAGTGTTCTCCCATGCAATGGGATTGCCTTCATTGTCTAATGCGGCCCGGAAGCGACTTTGAACAGCGGGGCGATAGAAGTCTTGGCGAACATCCTCCTCACGAGACCAAATCAGCTGGACTGGTCGTCCAGCTCGTTCTGCTACAAGCGCTGCCTGAATAGCATAATCAGGACGGGCTTTGCGTCCGAAGCCGCCACCCATAAATTGATTATGTAGCGTGACATTTTCTGCGTCGATTCCCAGGGCATCGGCTACGGCTTGTCTGAACCCCAGAGGGTTCTGACAACCAATCCATATCTCACAGCGTCCATCTTTAACTTCTGCCGTTGCATTCAAGGGCTCCATGCACGTGTGGGCCAAGAAGGGGACACGATAGTCCGCTGAAATAATGTTTGCAGCAGTACTGAATACATCATCAGCGTCACCGAATAAGGAATCAGTTCCTCTGTTCTGGGCGGCACTAATGTCTGCATCAAACTGAGCAAAAATCTTATCGCTGGTTACCGTCTCATTGCCGCCGGTATCCCACTCTATTTCGAGTGCTTTAAGGCCTTGAATTGCGGGCCAGTAGCCTTCGGCAAGGACGGCAACTGATTCGCCAGCAGCAAAGGCTCCAATCATGTCGTTAGATTCCATAGGTGGAAGTTCGTAAACATCAATTACGCCACTTATGGCGCGGGCGGCCTCGTCCTTCGTACCAATAAGGCTGCCTCCAAAAACTGGTGACCTCGTTACAGTGGCATATAGCATTCCCGGCAGGCGGACATCCAATGCAAATTGCGCCGTGCCATCGACTTTGGCAGGAATGTCAAAGCGTTGCACTTGCTGGCCCATAATCTTGAATTGGTCCTGTCGCTTTAACTCCGGTGTATAAGACGGTGTCATTGCTGAAGCTGCTAAGGCGAACGCTGCATAAGGCTCATCGTGTGAGCTTGCTCTGTGAATGAGGTGACTTTTCTCGGTTTCGATCTCACTTTCAGGTACCTGCCACTCTTGTGCTGCTGCTTGTACTAGCAGCTGTCTAGTTGCGGCTCCAGCTATTCGTGACCCCAGTTCTCCAGTAAAGCGTATGCTGCCACTTCCGCCAGTAACTTGCACATTCAGCACATCGGCGATTTGCATCAATGCGCCATCGACTGATGGAACAATAATGTCCGGGAATTTCGCGCCCGGTATTAAGAATCCTTTGCCCACAGCATAATTGGCATATTCATCAAGCGCTGGCGCCTCTTCAGCACGAACAAGATCCCAGTCAGCATCAAGTTCATCGGCGACCATTTGCGCTAATGATGTCTGGATTCCCTGTCCCATTTCAGAGTGGGGAATGATGGCGGTAACAACATTGTCAGCACCGATTTTGATGTAAGCGTGAACGAGGGTTTCATCCTCACCCGCCATTAATTCTTGGAGACCTTGGGCTCGATTGCCAGGGCGTATTGAAACGCCTACAACCAGTCCGGTTCCTGCGATAATGCCTGTGCTAAGAAACGCTCTTCTAGTCCATTTATTCACCGCTCACCTCCTGCGCTGTAGCAGTTAGTTCAGAAGTGCTTGCCACCTCATAATAAGTCGCAGAGGTTTTGATGGCCTGTCGAATGCGGCCATACATGCCGCAGCGACATATGTTGCCGCGCATTGCGCTATCGATTGCCGCGTCATCTGGATTTGGGTTGCTGGCTAATAATGCCGCCGCAGACATCAATTGCCCAGACTGACAGTAGCCGCATTGGGGAACCTGGTGTTCAATCCACGCCGTCTGCAGAGGGTGCAGCTCTTCGCTGCTTGGTGCGAGCCCCTCTATCGTGGTTATTTCTTTTCCTTCGACTGCTGAAAAAGGTGTGCTGCATGACCGAATTGGATTGCCATCAACATGTACTGTGCAGGCTCCACACTGTGCAATACCGCAGCCGAATTTGGTTCCGGTAAGGGCCAATTTCTCTCTCAGCACCCATAAGAGGGGTGTCGAAGGGTCAACGTCAAATTCCTCCCTAGTGCCATTTACAATTAATACCGCCATCATTCGCTCCCAAAAATCAATTACTGATAAGAAAATCAGAGCACTCAAGTGCTCTCGTTATTACTCGACAAGCCAGTCTATCGAAAATGGCCTTGCCTTATGCGTGCACTAATTTCGAAAAATTCACTGCGCTGGATATGAGAAGTATATCAGTTTTTATACAAAGTGACAAAATTAGTTTAATATGTCAATTTTTCCGATGAATATGCAATCAAATTGAGCTAAACTTCTAAAGATGAAACGAGCAAAAAATAACAAGTCACAAAAAGATGAAAAACGCGAAGCGGTATTTGCGGTGGCGGGCGATGTTTTTGCACGATATGGCTTTCGCCGAACGGCCATGAACGATATAGCGCAGGCAGCGGGAATATCTCGGGCGGCTTTGTATCTAATGGTTGAAAATAAGGAAGATCTATTTAGTGAGGTCGTTACATTTCGGTTCAATAAAGGTATAGATAAGGCAATCTCTACTTTGTCTGGAAGTGGATCAATAGCCGAGCGAATCACAGCTTCGATACTAGCATTCGATAAGATTTTTTATGAGCCAGTCGCTGAGTCTCCGCACGGCGCTGAGTTAATGGATATGAGTATTGGCCTAGCAGCAGATCTCATGAAGAAAGGCCAAGACCGACTGGAAGGAGTCTTCTCGCAAGCTTTGGAAGAAGCTATATCGAATGGAGAAATTGTGTTTTCGGACATGCCTATGAAGCCTTTAGCTTTTATCCGCCTGCTCATATCTTCGATTGGCGGGCTAAAGAAGCATGCAACCTCTATGGAGGGGCTGAGGTGTCAGATTTCAGAATTAGTAGGAATATTTTTTAAATCCATTGGCGGCGCACTATAAAAATAAATTGCAAGAACTCGAGGAAACGAAGACGCTAACCTGTTAGGGCTGGCTGATTCTTTAATAATTCAGGCATTATTTCCTCTACGACTCTACTGAATTTGATTATTGAGTTATATTTGATGTTCCAAATTACTAAATGCGGAGATTGCTGCAGTGCGTGCAACGATTGTTTGGTCAATGGGGCATTCGGATCGAAAGCAACGCCAGTGTAGGAATCATTTATTCGCTCGCTTTAAGGAATGCGCGTAGATAAACAGAGGTGATTCGTGGCAAACAGGAAAACAAATAATAAGAAGAAGCCTAATAGGTACTTGCCCAACATAAAGCGGCGTGATTTTTTGCGTGGTAGCGCCAGCGGGATGGCCGGTGCTTGGATGTCTACCTGGCCTTGGCAACAGCTTGCGGCACAGCAAGCGCTGAATCCAGTTAGTGATGACTGGGACTCGGGGCAGGTGCGACATTTGCTACCTGCGGTCAATGACTCACAGTTTCTAATTAAAGCATCGTTCATCAGAGCTACTGCTGAAATGCCGCAGCTGCAGATACGAAACGGAGCAACTAGCCGTGTGGTGAACGGCTATCAGAATGATACTAGCGGAGAATTCTGGCAGTTTCAGGCGGCGGAATTACAGGCCGATACCGAGTATCAACTTTCTCTCCAGGATAGTCGTGGCAACCAGCTGTGTGAGCCTTGGCCTTTGTCGACCTTTCCTGCGCCCGAACAGAACCCAGAACGGGTTCGCGTTTTATTCTACACCTGCGCCGGTGGCCCCGAGGGGGAATACTTTGATATTGGAGATCGGCGCGGTAATTTGCCGATCGCCATTCGTAGGCGTTTACTAAAAAGAGGCTTATCTTTTTCTCCACAGGCAGCTATCGCCAACGGTGATCATATCTATTGGGATTTACACACCTGGCAAGGTGAGCAAGCTGGGGAACTGAGTGCGGCAGGTCGTGCATCGAATTTTGACTTCGCTTCGCGCGTAATGGGTGGTAGTAACGAAGAAGCGATGAAGCTAGCGGCGGGTCCTCAGATTGTACCTTTGTATGGAACAGACTTTCGATCTACGCCGGTTTACTTTCTTCAGGATGATCATGACCACTGGGAGAATGATTCTCCACTGACTTACCCGGTTCCTTGGTTTCAACTGCAGTTGGCTCGTACCACTCAACAATTGTATTACCCGGAATTTTTACCCGATGCGACTCGGTCATCGGGTCTGCCATATTCCAGCAGCACCGCGCGTGGCGATTTTTCAGAGAGCTTCGGTACGCTGCGCTATGGTCAGTTGCTGGAAGTGTTGCTCTATGACGTGCGGCGGACGCTAAGTGTCGGTGAGCTCAATGCCGGATTCCTCGATAGCAATGTGGAAGATTGGTTAGTACATCGCACGGCATCGGCAGACACTCGTCACTTGGTGCATGTGCCATCTAATCCACCAGGTTGGACCGCGGGCAAATGGGGTGAGTGGTATCCTGATATGCTGCATCCGGAAACGGGTGAGCTAACCACGCAAATTCCGAAACCTCATTGGCAGCAGGGATGGTTAAATCAACATGATCGCATCATGCAATCGCTAGCTGACATGAAGCACAGGAACCCGCTAGTAATAGCAGGTGATCTTCATGCCACCGGAGTGGGCATCATGCATGGGGCGGGGAATCTGGACTTTAGCGATAACCCCATCACCAATATTCTCTGCGGTCCGGTAGGCACGTCAATCCGTGGTTTTCCTTCTGTGGTACGTGGTGTGCGGGCGGCTCCTTCGCAATATCTAAATTTTGAAGAGCAAGTAGTCCCATTCGAACAGCATGGATTCACAATAGTAGATTTTGAGCAGGATAAAATTGTGGTCAAGCTATTCAAATGGGATGTAAATAGCCAGCCTCTGGATGCTATCGACACTCTGCAACCTTATCACACAGTGGAACTAGATAGGCCCTAATCTGGACTGCAGGAACATCTGTACCGATTTAGCTTCTGGACCAAAATTGTCTAATTTATGCCATCGAGGTCTACCGTCAGTAGACCATGAGGACGGGGCAACTACTGTCTACTCTAAGAAAAATATCTATCTAAGCGAGGTTAGAAAATCTAGCAGCAACCTGTTAGTTTCCAGCGGGGCCTGTTGTTGATTTCTATGTCCCACACCTGGAATTAGAATCACGTCGTGCAGCTCGACGAAATTGGGTTGATTCACTTTTCTTAGCTCTTCGACTGTCGCCCCGCGGTTAACGATGTCTAGTTCACCTGCAATGAATAAAGCAGGTTGTTGAATTCTCGCGCCTGCTAAGCTCGAAGTGAGATCCCAATTACGAGTGTTATTGCGATAATAGTTAATGCCACCCCTGAAACCGGCTCGGCTAAATTCGTTGGCGTAATAATCTAACTCTGACTCAGATAACCATTCAGGCAATCGTTCCGGTTCACCCAGCCTCGCGAGCCAGCCCCCGGCGCTGGCTCTGGGATCTGTCACTCTCGGTGGCAAGGTCGGTGTTCCGGGTGAGCGTGAAGTGAACAAGCGGGCTATGAAGGATCGCGGCGCGGCGTCGAATTCAGATTCCGCTACGCCTGGTTCCTGAAAATAAGCAGTATAGGAAAAATCATCCTCGGGAGCTTGACGAAGTGGTCGGCTGGGTCGAC
The DNA here is from genome assembly GCA_949430125.1 of uncultured Pseudomonadales bacterium. GTDB lineage: Bacteria > Pseudomonadota > Gammaproteobacteria > Pseudomonadales > Pseudohongiellaceae > UBA9145. Next base: position 14,869 of record CASQMQ010000009.1, on the reverse strand, counting down.
TCTGTGACCGGCCTCTGTAAGGTACACTCATGCCGACTACTGCATCGATTATGTCCGGATAGAGCAGCGCCGTTTGCCATACAATGGGAGCCCCCCAATCGTGTCCGACCAACGTTGCTGACTCCTCGTTTAGTGTGTCAACAATCCCGGCAACATCTGCTGCTAACTCAAGAATATTGTAGTCTTCGATCGCGTCGGGAATCGTTGAGCCACCATAACCCCTCATGTCGGGAGCCACAGCATGGTAACCAGCCTGCGCTAAAGCTTGAATTTGATAGCGCCATGAAAACCAGGATTCGGGCCAGCCGTGCACTAAAATTACTAAAGGGCCTTCGCCAGCTTCAGCTATACGCAGTTTGATTCCATTGGATTGGATCGTTCTTATTTGGGCGCCATATTCGGCAGCAAGGCGAACCGTATTTTCTCCCTTGATGGATGTGGATAGTTCTGAAGAAATATGTGGGGATAGGTGATTTCCTTGGCAGGCCTGCAACAGGAATATACAGCTGATTAGGAGGAGACTACGATTAGAATCGACGTTTGTATTGATCCGCATAAATTTAAACCCTTGTTCGTAGGCGTAGAGTTGTAGGAAAAGGTATCTGATGTAATGGTTTTTTTCCATCCTTGCTGCTAAATAATAATAATTCAGCTCCGACGCTGCTAGTGCGAGTGCTTAATCTTCAATAAAAATACCGTCCAGTATTAATATGTTGAGTCGGCCGTTTAAAAGCAATTAATCTAACGCTCGATATTCTGCAAACAGCAGGTTTTGCTTGAGATGTTATTTTGCTAGGCGAAGAGCAGAGCAAATTAAGGAATGATCTATGACTTGCTGCGCTACAGCAAGATAGAGTTGTGACGCCAAAAACCTGCCTGAGAATGGATTATTTTTTGTGCTGATCACTGCTCACTAGCAAGGCGCGGTTTACCAATGCTGCTTATAGTGGGCTTAGAGGGCCTCACTGGCGGAGGGCGTGCTGCAGGAGGCCAATGGATCGCGGACTCTACCAGTAACTGCTATCACAAGACATGTGATGCTTGGAGTAGTGATTGGAATCTGCGCGGCGCTGTGGAAGATATCAGCCTATTTAAAACGACTATATAAAACCTCGGAAATTCCAGAAGGTGCCTCAGTGGTATGAAAGGTCAGAGTTTAAGGCACATCGAGATAGCAGTAATTCGATTCGGCTAGAATAGTGCTTGAGAAAAAACACTGAGGCACAATGTGCATAAAAAAAATTCTGATACTCAAGTTAACATGTGGAATCAAATTAATTCGTTATTTACAATACTCGATTCTCTCGATAGTCTTAATCAGACTAATCCATCAACACAGGACAGCAAGTATGACACTTACACGGCGAGAATTACTTGCTGCCAGTGGAACTCTAGCAATGGGACTGTCCGGGCTATCAGCCAGTGTGCACGCGGCAGCAATCTCGAACACTTTAAAGCCTAAACGTCTGCGCCCAGGCATGACTGTGGGTTTGGTTACACCTGCCAGTAACGTGCCTGAAGATCAGGAATTGCATGCTGCTATGGACTTAGTGCGATCGCTTGGGTTCTCGGCAGAACCCGCTGTTAATCTTTTTAGTCGAACTCAGTATTTGGCAGGCACCGACCAACAGCGTGCCGATGACCTCAATGCCATGTTTGCTGATACTAATATCGATGCGATATTTTGTGTAAGGGGTGGTTATGGTTCTGGACGATTGCTGCGCAATCTCGACTACGACATGATAGCCGATAATCCTAAAGTTATTATGGGATATAGTGATATCACCTCGATATTGAACGCCATATATTTGCGAACTGGCCTGGTAACTTTTCATGGGCCTATTGCTGGTGGAAATTTCTCGGACTACACGTATGACCAATATAAAAAGGTTCTGATCGAACCGGTCCAAATTGCTCGTATTGGCGGACCCCCTGAATTCGAAACTCGCCCTGGCGTAGTCGATTGGGAGAACCGATTGACAACTATCGTTTCCGGCGTAGCTGAAGGCCATCTGGTAGGTGGCAATCTGTCTCTGATGGTGACTCTTCTCGGCACACCGTTCGAGCCCCAATTCGAGGGTGCTATTTTATTTTTGGAAGATGTTGACGAGCCGCCATACAGCGTTGACCGTATGCTCACACATTTGTGGATGGCCGGTAAGTTGGAGCAGGTTGCTGGAATTGTGTTGGGAAAATTTACGGATGGTGGCTATGACAGTAATACCTTCAGTATGGAAGAGGTTTTACGTGACCGTCTTGGACCGCTAGGCATTCCTGCACTGCGTGGCGCGATGATAGGGCATATCGAAGACAAAACTGTAGTGCCTTTAGGTGTGCAAGCAAGACTCGATGCGGATGCTGGGTCCTTAACCTTGCTTGAGGCTGCTGTGAGCTAATTAAGGGAGGAGTGCTTATGGCGAAATGGACTCTTCGCTAATGTTGGTGTCTTCGTCGCTCGCCACTTGCCAAGACGATATAAAGTACTCAGCTCTCTTCGATAGCACAGAACCACTATCTCTCTTCTCGAATTCAATTAGAGGAAGCTGTCTTAAGAGTTTGGTGTCAAGCGTGCAACTCTCTGAAATGGTTTGCCAACTATGAGTTCAGAGAGTCTCTATCTGATATTCGCAATACCTGACGCATCTTGCTGGCTCGCTAGGTACTCTTCGTAGTTGCCCTGAAAATCTATCAACTGTTGATCTTTAATCTCGATGACCCTGGTGGCCAATGACGAAACAAATTCTCGATCGTGGCTCACAAAAATTAACGTGCCTTCATAATGATCCAGAGCCAGGTTCAATGATTCGATGGCTTCCATATCCAAGTGATTGGTTGGTTCATCCAGAATCAGCACGTTAGGATCGCTCATCATCAGTTTGCCGAACAGTAGGCGATTTTTTTCTCCACCCGAACAGACTTTCACAGATTTCTCGAAGTCTTCTGTGGAGAACAAGAGCCTGCCTAGCGTAGCTCGAACGATTTGATCGCCGTGGCTTGGCTTGCGCCACTGGCACATCCAATCGAATAAATTCATCTCATTATCAAAATCACTAGTGCTGTCCTGAGGGCAGTATCCCAAGGTGGCGCTTTCTGCCCATTGTATCTTTCCTTGATTCACTGAAATCTCATTTAACAAGCAGCGAAGAAACGTGGTTTTCCCGGCTCCATTTTCGCCAATGACAGCCAGACGAGTTCCTGCTTCCATTATCATGTTCCCGCCCTTGAAAAGAGGTTCATCGTCGAAGCCGTGCCCCATTTTTTCAAGAGTAAGAGCCTGGCGGTGCAGTTTCTTCTCCTGCTTAAATCGAATGAAGGGGCTGACTCGGCTAGAAGGCTTAATTTCCTCTAGTTCGATTTTTTCTATTTGCTTCGCTCGTGAAGTCGCTTGCTTAGCTTTTGATGCGTTAGCAGAGAAGCGACTGACGAAATGCTTAAGCTCAGAGATCTGGGCTGATTTCTTTGCATTGACTGACTGTAATCGTTCTCGAGCCTGGGTGGAGGCTGTCATGAAATGATCGTAGTTTCCTGGATACAGGCGCAGTTCACCGAAATCGATATCGGCCATATGCGTACACACAGAATTCAGGAAGTGCCGGTCGTGAGAAATAATTACCATGGTACATTTGCGAGCTTCCAAGACGCCTTCTAACCAACGAATAGCGTTAATATCGAGATTGTTGGTAGGCTCGTCTAATAACAGGATGTCGGGGTCTGAGAATAGAGCCTGGGCCAGTAGTACTCTTAGCTTCCAGCCCGGGGCAACTTCTTTCATGGGACCAAAATGTAATTCTTCAGCGATGCCTGCGCCCATCAGTAATTCTCCAGCACGGCTTTCGGCGGTATAGCCATCCATTTCCGCGAACTGAATTTCCAACTCGGCAACCTTCATGCCGTCAGCGTCTGACATTGCCGATAGAGCATAGATGCGATCCCGCTCTTGCTTGATTTCCCATAACTCTGCATGGCCCATGATGACCGTGTCGATCACATTGAATTCTTCAAATGCGAATTGGTCCTGACTCAATGAACCTAATCTTTCATTAGGCCCGATCGCAACATTACCGGATGTTGGAGTGAGTTTGCCTTCTAAAATCTTCATGAAGGTGGTCTTGCCGCAGCCGTTGGCGCCGATCAATCCATAACGGTTGCCATCGCCGAATTTGACCGAAATATTCTCGAATAGGGGCTTGGCACCAAACTGCATAGTGATATTTGCGGTAGAGATCAAGAGGGACGTCCTAAAAGGTAGTAATGGTTGAAATGGGTCTTTTAGCGGGTTTGCTATGAGGGAGCGTACTATAGGGATTTGTTGGGATTACGTCGAGCGAATTTGCATCTGATTTCCGCTATTTCCTCGAAGAACACTAGTTATAGTTGCCTCATTCGCTCGCTAGAGTAAAATTCGGAGCAAGACTTACAACATTTGGGTACAACATCGCATTATGACTAATTCTCTAGAAAGTCCACAAGAACCCGGGTTTTGGCATTCCCTACTCTGTTTTGGCGGTGTCATCGTGATCGTAATTTCTGGCATGTTATGGCTGGGTATCAGCTTGCATAGCCTTTTAGTGATCGCTGTCGTGTGGGTTGCTCTGCACTCTTCATTGCTAGGATTCAGCTACGAAGAAATCAAAACGGCGATGATTGCAGGTATCCAGAAAGGCCTAGGCGCGATCTTTATCTTTTTCCTGATTGGCATACTCGTGGCCGCACTAATCGAGAGCGGAACCATCGGTGGGCTCATCTACTACGGCCTAGATTTACTCCATCCAACTTTCTTTTTGCCGGCAGGATTGGTGCTATGCAGTCTTATGTCGCTTGCGACCGGCACGGCGTGGGGAACAATAGCTACGATCGGTGTGGTTCTCATGGGACTAGGGGAGGCATTAGGTATTCCACTCCCACTCGTGGCCGGCATGGTTGTCTCCGGTGCAAGCTTCGGTGATAAAATGTCGCCAGTTTCAGATACAACCAATCTCGCAGCCATGAGTGCGGGCACGGATCTTTACTCCCACATCAAGTCGATGATGTACACCACCATTCCGACCTACATCATCAGTATTATGCTATTTACATTTTTTGGACTGTACTACAGCGGTCAGACCCTCTCGCCAGAAGAGTTACTGAACTTAACTACGCATCTCGAAATTGAGTTCGCTATCAGCCCGCTGACATTGTTACCGCTCGCAGTGTTACTAACTCTAAGCCTTAGACGTACCCCAGCCGAAGTTAGCATGCTCGCCAGCGTCTGTACTGCGGTGGTGCTGGCCGTCGCAACTCAAGACAGAACCATTCCAGAGGTTCTAAATAGCTTGCATACTGGCTATGTCGCATCTACAGGACTTGAGCAACTCGATACACTCCTTAGTCGCGGCGGTATAATAAGCATGATGTGGACGATGTCACTCGCGCTAATAGCATTATCTCTAGGAGGGATTCTTGATCGTGCGGGTTTTGTGCGGGTACTGCTGAGCGGAATGCTGATGCGAATCAAGAGGTCCGCAAGTCTCATGGCAGCGACTATTGGAGCCGGCATCGTTTCTAACATGAGTATGGGCGAAGGATATCTCTCCATCATATTTGGCGGGCAGATATTCAAAGACTCTTACGAGGAAGCTGGTCTTGAGAAGCATATGCTGTCGCGTTGTTTGGAGGAGGGAGCGACCTTAAGTACCTCGCTTATTCCCTGGACGACTTCGGGTGCGTTTATTACCGGGGTTCTGTACATGTCACCGTTGGAGTTTGCTCCGTGGGCCTTTTTTAATTATCTCAACCCGCTGCTATCTATAGGTCTTGCCTATATGGGCTTTGGAATTTTTCGGAAAATTCAGGTTTCTGGTGATCAGCGTTTGAATGTAGTAGGCGATGAAAAGAGTGAAGATGAAATTCCAGCATCGTGACTGCATGGAGTCAGAGCAAAAAAAGCCCGCTGAGTGCAGCGGGCTTTTTCGTTTTCCTTAGGTTAGTTGGCATTGGTGGAAAGAAAGGCAATTAGTAAGCCCTCAATAGATTCTCCGACACTTGGTACTAGCAGTAAAATGAGTACGGTGAGCAATGAGCCGGCGGCGCAGAGAATAAGATAATTTCGTAGTGTCATGGTTGGTTTCCTTTTAGTCTAGCGTGGCGTCAGTTCGAATATCCAGCTATTGCCGTCTTCGATATCTGCTCGGGCTGTAGCGATGGCTTCAGCTGAAACTGGTGTTGGCACGCCACTGTATTTAGCGAGTAACTTGGCAGCTACGCCATTCAGCACGTCTCCTTCCTCGATTCTAATTAGCTGCCTAGGGTAGCGAACATTGCTCACGCGCAGTACACCTTCGTCGTTACCTTCGTCTGCGTCGAACGCCCATTCCTTCCAGATTTTGCCAAGGAAGGATTTCATGTAACCAGAGACAACGTAAATTTTGCCCTCACTCTCGAGGATGAAAATGCGGCGCGTAGCCATTGGGTCATTAAGTTGTAGCTCGATGGTGAAGATATCATCGGTGAAGCTCCAGTTTGGCTCAGCGCCGGTGTGTAACTCGCCAGCCACCATTTCGCCACCGGGGAAAACCACTGTTGCGCCGTCAGCGCTGCTGCGTTGAATGCGTAGCGTACCTATTGTGACGGCGCCAATCAGCACAACAAAACCAACCATCTGCAATACGATCTTGAGGATTTTCACGTGCTAGCCTTCTGAGAATTTAATACTAAGGATCATAGGCGATTTCTGACGGTACGTCTTTTATTTTGATATGGCGCCGATCAGAGGGATGCAGTCCCCTCCACCCTTATGGATAGGTATTCCATATATTTTCCTTGGAGCTCCAAATCGAATATGGGTTCATATTTCTTGTGAGTGGCTTTGCTTATTTGATGCGATATTGCTAGTTTGCTCATTACATCGCACAGTGAAGTATCGCTCAACTATCAAACCGCAGGTGACCGTCAGGATGGCGTTGAAACAATCTGGAAATTGGATACATAGGCACAACTACAATGTGAGAATTTGTCACTGGATAAACGTCCTTTGCTTTACGTATCTTTTGCTCAGCGGCATCATGATGTTCCTGCAATTTCCAGAACTCTACTGGGGGGACGTAGGCTTCCGTGGTTACGAGGCGATATTCAAGCTGTCCAATTGGGGGCTCACGTGGGAAGAAGCCGACGCATTAGGCAACCGGCAGTGGGGAAGAAACTATCACTTTCTCTTCGCTTGGATATTCCTTTTCAACAACCTCATATATGTTGGATGGAATTTAAGAAACCAACACTTTTTTAAGCGCATGTGGCCTCGGCGGGGCGAATTGCATAAAGACAATCTAAAGGAAGAGCTAAATCAGCACCTGCATTTGCGCGTTGCGAAAGGTGATGCGGCCAAAAAATACAATGTGTTTCAGAAACTCTCCTATCTCATCGTGATTTTTGTGCTGTTCCCTTTTATGGTCATCAGCGGGGTCGCACAGATGCCGGCTTTCACCGCAATCTCGCCAGAGTTAATCGACCTATTCGGTGGGCGACAGAGCGCTCGAACGCTGCATGCAATTTCCACTTTATTACTTGTGCTGTTTGTCGTTATTCACGTTTTCGAAGTTTTCGTTGCTGGAGCCACCAATCACATAAGGGCGATGATTACTGGAAAATACTATCTGCCGACAAAGGAGAAGATATGAATAAGAAAACTGGAACCCTCTCTCGCAGAAAGTTTATTGCTGGCGCTGGAGCTATGAGCGGCGTACTCCTTACCGGCTGTGAAACGGATATCTATACTCCACCAGAAATACGAAGTGGCTTGATGGGCGTCAGCGATGTGCTGACGATGGCCTCGCAACGATTGTTGATGTCTGGCCAAGGCTTGGTCAAGGAATATGAGACAAGCGATATTACCAAGGACTTTCCGGCTTGGGGCAGAACGAATCCTGAAGATGAAAATTACCAACAAATGGCAAGTACTAGTTTCACTGACTGGAATCTTTCCGTAGGAGGGTTAGTTAATCGACCCTCCTCTTTTTCGTTGCAAGACTTGAAACGCCTTCCTCCACGAACGCAGACCACAATGCATATCTGCGAACAGGGTTGGTCCGCCATCGCACAGTGGACCGGAGTACCTCTCACGACGCTTCTCGAGGCCGCAGGTGGCGTTAAGCAGGAAGCGCGCTACGTTGTTATCGACACATATGATGGCTGGTATGATGCCTACGATATGTTCGACGTGGTTCATCCGCAGACGATTCTTGCTTACGGCATGAACGGAAAGGACGTGCCACAAGGAAACGGAGCGCCAGTTAGACTGCGAGTCGAGAGGCATTGTGGTTACAGGAACCTGAAGTTTTTGAAATCGGTACAGGTCGTCGCATCTGTGGAAGATATTGGGCTTGGCAAGGGCGGGCTTCTATCGGATTATAACTGGCACTGGTACGCTGGCGCTTAGTAAATAAATGGGGTCAGTGTAAAAATACAGTAGTTTTGAGAATATACAAAAATGGTGCCCAGGGGTGGAATCGAAGACATATAGTAATCAATAGCTTATGGCTATTTATATGATTTACCTGCCATCTTACCTACCATAAACGACAATCCAGATTGGCTTTTGCTCACCCACCCACTTTTCCTAGCAACCGCCCAGCCAGCACCCCACCCTAGGGGCACACCCCGATAAGTCAGGATGGTTCCATTGCACCCGTATACATACTATTGTGGACGAACTTTTAGCTAATATTGATAGTTACTATTAAGCCACTCATCCACACAGCTCTATTCCTTCTGCTCATCTCACTAGCAGGAGCGTCCTATGCTCAGGTTCCGCAGATTGAGCGTGATGCCTTAGTCGCGCTATATAACTCAACTGACGGGGCTAACTGGACGGACAATACGGGTTGGCTTGGAGAGGCTGGAACTGAATGTAGTTGGTTCGGGGTGCGCTGCTATGCTGATTCTGGCAAGTCAGTATCCTATCTCTCCTTCTGGAAAAACGGATTAAACGGCACTATTCCTAGTGAGCTAGGAAATCTTTCAAATCTTACCTACCTGCATTTGGGAAGTAATTCACTAACCGGCACTATTCCTTCTGAGCTGGGTAATCTGACTAAGCTGACGCATATATTGCTATTTAGTAATTCTCTAACCGGTAGCATTCCTTCTGAGCTGGGCAATCTGGCAAACTTAACTTACCTTCAGCTTTCTAATAATTCCCTCAGTGGCAGTATTCCTCTGAGCTAGGAATCTGACTAACTTCGTACATGTCAAGTATCTCAGGCAATCTGGCAAGTCATCTACGACCACTAATTACGACGGAAATTTATTTATTGGGCCAGGATTTTCGATTAGCTCAGTTGAGCGTGATGCCTTAGTCGCTTTATATAACTCAACCGACGGGGCTAACTGGACGGACAATACGGGTTGGCTTGGAGAGGCTGGAACTGAATGTAGTTGGTTTGGGGTGACTTGCTACTGAATGGATCAGTATCCCGACTCTATTTTTGGAAAAACGGATTAAACGGCACTATTCCTAGTGAGCTAGGAAATCTTTCAAATCTTACCTCCCTGCATTTGGGAAGTAATTCACTAACCGGCACTATCCCTTCTGAGCTGGGTAATCTGCTAAGCTGACAGATTGCATTTAGCAATTCACTAACCGGCGGCATTCCTGCTGAGCTGGGTAATCTGGCAAACTTAACTTACCTTCAGCTTTCTAATAATTCCCTCAGTGGCAGTATTCCGAGTGAAGTCAGCAGCTCTACCTAAGCTTACGGACCAGTAATTCACTACGGACACTATTCAGTTGAGCTGGGGATTTTCGATTAGTTCAGTTGAGCGTGATGCCTTAGTCGCGCTATATAACTCAACTGACGGTGCTAACTGGACGGAAAATACGGGTTGGCTTGGAGAGGTTGGTACTGAATGTAGTTGGTTTGGGGTGACTTGCTCTTCAGGTTCTGTTACCCAGATTAACCTTTATGACAATTCCCTCAGCGGTAGCATTCCTGCTGAGCTGGGTAATCTAGCGGACTTGACTACGCTTAATCTTTCTAATCCCTTTTTGCATGATGGTAACTCCCTCAGTGGCAGTATTCCCTCTGAGCTGGGTAATCTGACGGACTTGACTACGTTTGATCTTTCTAAGAATTCTCTCAGCGGTGTTATTTCAAGTGAGTTGGGTAGTTTAACTAATCTGGTGACTTTCCGTATACGAGGGAATTCACTGACTGGAAATATATCCGAACTATTTAAAAAAATGACGAAACTTTCAAATATTGCATTATGGGATGGCAATGTAATGACAGGAACTATTCCAAAAAAAATATATGAAAAGAAACATCCATCATCTTGGGTAGAAATAAGTCACAGCAATCATTATGCAGAAGATGGAGACCGGGACGGAATTAAAGATGAAATAGATACAGATTTAACTACTGCCTCTCAAATAAAGACTGTTACAACTCCCGATTACTCTATATCTATTTTAGGCTCGGGTAGAGTAGTTAATCTAGTATCGAGTAATGGTGAATTTGAGGAGTTTATTGCTGGGATGAAAGAAGGGACCCGACGAAAGTATGGTCAAAAAGATAACAAATATACTCTATCAGCACTTCGGCGATGAATTCGATTTTATTCAAATTGTGCCTGCCTGTTTTGATGCATTGCGTTGCATAGAAGACAGTCTATGGCAGTGCTTATGTCGCTAAGCATGATGTGAAAGGAATTGGTGGAGAAATAATAGATAAAACTGCAGAGTATGGTTCTGCAGGCAAGCTAAAAACTGTTAACTGTTACCCACACTTAAATGGAATAACTCGAGGCCCAAGCCTTCATGAATTAATGCATACGTGGGGGAATAAATTAGGATTTCTTGATGAATATCGTGGTGTACCTGAGATTGTCTGTCCAGGCCATTGGGGTTGGTCTAATATCGGCGGCCAATTGGGCGGGTGGAAGCCGCACTCCCTTGAGAAGCTCAGCGATGGAAGCTACCAAGCGAAGGGGACCAATACACGGACCAGCAACGAGTATCATTTTGGTGGGTTTGCCCAAGGCGATAATCAGGCTCTATATGGGGATTTTGAGCTTTATATGATGGGTCTGATCGGCCCCGACGAGGTGGAGCATGATATCAAAATAGCTCAAGATTTTACTTGGAAGGATAAGGATCTAAAGGTATTTTCGAGGCATCTACTATTCATGTGATAACGATGAATGAGCTGATTGCTAACACTGGCGTAGAGAGCTTCGTCTCATCTTGAATCTCAAAAAAACTTCAGAGCAATGTATGTCGTTATCTCGGAAGTAGCCTCTGAAATTGAATGAATGGGCCTACATTGATAAAGAAATTTATAGACTTCCAGCTTCAGGGAGATGACGCGTAACAAAAGATTATAATTTTTGGGAGGCTACTCAGGGTAAAGGAACCATCACTTTTGATCAGGTTGATACTTTCCTTACTTCACCGGCTACCCTGTCGGCCCTTGTTAGCTCTCCAGCTGTTTCTATTATAGGTGGCGATAAAGCTGTCTCTGATACCGACAGTGCTGCTGGAGAATCAGTCAGTTTCACGGCTACTGCGACAGACAGTGATGGAACGATTGCAACGACGCAGTGGTTGGTAGATGGGGTTGAAGTGGCCACTGGTTTAAGCGCCACTCTTTCATTACCGAACGGCTCAACAGTTGTCACCTTTAAAGCGACTGATGATGATGGTACAAGCTCAACAACAACGGCAACGATTACTGTTGCATCTCCCGCCTATGAACCCACGGAAGAATGGCCCTCACCCTATAACGGAGTAACACCGGACTCATCTTTTGGGCTGGCGTTTAATAACATTGGAGTGTTTAGTGCTAGTGATTCGATAATCTATACCTGCCTCCGAGTTTTTACAGACGGCCTGTCAGGGTCAGTAGGCGGAATTAGCGAGTTTGATATAGGATTAAAGGTGGTGTCTCTCTCAGAGGCTACGGTGCAGATCACGAAGTTTAGAGAGTTCAATGCCATCGGCGCTCTTAACGAGAACGCACAAATCCCTGATTGCAGCGGTATATTTGAAACGACGACAGGCATTTATACCGACATTATCGTGGCGGGTGACAGCGTTCTTGATACTACATGGAACTTAATTGATCCCACCAACTTGATTCTTAAGCTAGATAGCTTTAAGGAACTGACTGCTAACTAATAACCACTCTGCTTCCTAATCAGCCCCCACAACCGTTACAGTCCAATGCCTATCCTCTGGCTCTTCAGCCTTAGATAGCTGCACCCACCCCATTTCCCTAGTAACCGCCCAGCCAGCACCCCACCCTAGGGGCACACCCCGATAAGCCAGATGGGTCCCTGTCTCCTTATACATACTATTGTGGAGGAACGGTTAGCTACTGGGTGGTTTTCGGCTTACCCATGACCCTTCTACCATACCCATGCTGCGCATTTCTTTTTCAATCTCATAAAGCTCCGCCAGCTTAGCGCTGCGCTCTTCGCGTATAGCTCTAGTCTCTCTACCGTGAATAGTATTTGCTTCAATCTGTCTGGCTTTGCCTTCAGGTGTTCTACTGCCTGTACTGCGGCCACCATGAAATTTGCACTTTCGTCTTACCTTTGATGGCAGGGTTCCCGCAGCGTTGCCGGGTACGTTTCGACAGTGCGTTACACTGGGTGCAGGTCACACGGCCACCAAGCGTTGTGTAGCTAGTCATGGCTGCTCCAAATCACTGCTTAAAATACACCCGTGTCCAATTTACGTTCTGTAAGATGTCATCGTTCCCAAGAGAGACGCTGTCGTGTACAACGCTGTCGAAACTACTCAAAAGCTTGCTCACTCTTACATGGCTCGTAATCTCACTTATCTTGTAGACCTCATAACCTCTACTGCATATCTCGGTGATTTGGTCGGCTAATTCGTTAGGGCTAACTTCTCCAACCTCGTAGTCCTCTATGAACCATTCTGACTTCTTCATATTGTTACTCCTGTTGCTTTGCTGCTTTAGTAGGGGGTCTCTTGATTGCACTTTGATCTTCGCGCTCGCTACCCCGTGAATGGTCTGCACACTTGCACACTTTGAGGGGTGTTTTCATAAACTTTCCCTATAACCCTCTCTAGGAATAGTTTCCAGAAAAAGCCCTTAATCTGTGCAAGTGTGTACTCTCAGTAATTCGAATTCGATCCAAGTCCCTCAAACAATCTGTGACAAGAACTGGTAATGTAACCCTTGTCAGTAATTTTCCTGCTGAACCGTTGCCGAGACAATGCACGAACACCAGAGTCATCAGCCCACACTTTATACTTTCCGTAGAGCCTATCTTTTCTAATCGAGAGCTTAGCGTCCAGTTGCAGTTTCAGAACTGAGCAAATCCTGAATCAGATCTTGGTCGCTGCGGTAATTGTTTGTAGCATCAGTCAGAGCTTTTACTTCTGGTAGCCCAGCACTCATTCCATATTTTAAGCGACGTCAGAAGTAGATTAAGAACCCCTGAGCTTTCCTGCTGCAGTTTTGTCAGTAGTTCTTTATCGTTCATCCTTGCCTTCGAATCTCTGAGTGAATTCAAAAAGCTTAACCCGTCGCCAGAAGCCTTCGCCGTTATCAGCATACAATTGGTGCGTGATTCCCAGATACTACGAGCTTGTGTGTTGGCCTAAAGGACACTGGGTCTTGATACAAAGCACGAGCGGTAATAGTGTCGCCGCCAGTCATATCTTTTACACGAGCATCGTCAATCCTTTGACCCTCCGTAGTCTCATTGCAGTAAACCAATCGCCTACCTTGCAGAGCTAGTAAGTCTGGGCTTGCGCTAGCTGAGGAGCGATTCTGTTTCATGAGCATTTCAGTTGGTATCTTGAAAGCATAATCACCAAGACACCATGCAATAAACTCAATCAGAACCGACTTGCCGTTTGCACCTATGCCCATAAAGAAAAACCAGAATTGTTCTTTTACACTTCCAGTCAGGAGATATGCTAATAAACACAACCAAGAAAATCTGCTTATCTTTGTCTGGCTCTATCTCTTGGATGAATTTCTTAAACCGTGGAGCATCTGCGGAAGGGACATATCTAAAATTAGATCGTTTGGTGACCAGAAGGTTGGGAGTAATTTCTGTTAACTTTCCCGTAGTTAAATCAACAACACCATTTTTTACGCCGAGTAGCATCGGGTCTGCATCAAGTTCAGAAAGACTTATAGACATCCTGTCTTCACTACGGGCCATTTCAATCATGGCTTTGAGGTTCTTCAGCTGACTGACTCTTCTAATTTCTTGCCCCATTTTCTTTGTTACAGTCGCGTCGGGGTCTTTGCGAAATTCGGATGTATAGTCGTCAAGCATATCGGCTACTACTTCCTTACCGGCCGTAATCGCAAAATCGAAGTCTTTCTTGGTGTAACCAATCTCCGGATCGAGGACGATGACACCCTTCCATCCTTTTACGAAGAACAGACTATCTCGCCACTTGTCTGCATATAGTTTTCCATTCTTTATGTCCGTTAAGTGGGGCAGAGCTTTTGGTTTCGGATCGAGCCTATCTGCTAACGCAAAGACAGAACCAAGGGTCACTTCTCTGCGAGTCCCTAGCGCCTTCAACCACTGATCCCCCCAGTCGTCCGGTCTCCAACGCTTCTGGCATTGCTCTGACCATTGCCTAGCGATTTTTTTTCCAGTGGGTAAATTTTCATTTGCAATTGCACAGATAACACCGAACCAATAGTCTCGAGGTGGATCGTCGTTTACATTACATGAACCATTTCCTCTCTCAGTATCGGGGCTGATTCGGGCTAGTGCGGCTTTTAGCTTGGCTTCTGTTTCTTGCCAATTAAGCGGCGTCATGGTTGGAGCAAATTTTCCAAATGGATTGATGTCATCTGGTGTCGTAGGCGCTAACGGGATTATATTGTCTAGGAGTATC
>CASQMQ010000008.1 GCA_949430125.1 uncultured Pseudomonadales bacterium | reverse complement strand
GTGTGGGTCACTGGATTGGTATGGATGTACACGACGTTGGAGACTATAAGATAGATGACCATTGGCGACTACTTGAGCCAGGCATGGTGACGACCATAGAGCCAGGTATCTACATCTCGCCAGAGAATAAGAAAGTTGATAAACGCTGGCGTGGAATCGGCGTACGAATTGAGGACGACGTATTGGTTACCAAGCTGGGTAATAAGATTCTAAGCAAGGGAATACCAAAGACAGTAGAAGAAATAGAGTCATTTATGTCGAGTAGCAGTTTAGTAGATGCAAATATCGGAGCCAGACAATTTTTACGATCTTGTCATAGTCGGCGGCGGTATAGTGGGCGCAAGTTTTTGCTGTGCACTAGAGCAGGAGCTGGGTGAAACTCCCCTCTCAATTTTGGTTGTAGAGGCAATTTCGCCAAACACTAATTCTGCGAGGCAGTCCAGCTTCGATGCAAAGTCCACTGCTCTCTCGTTTGGTTCGCGAAAATTCCTTGAAGGCATCGATTTATGGCAAGCGCTAGACGATGCTGTTTCTGCTATCCATGAGATTCAGGTTTCCGATCGTGGGCGCCTCGGCTCGGTTAAAATAAATCGAGATGAGCAGGACGTAGAAGCACTTGGTTATGTAGTTGAGAACAAACGTCTGGGTCAGGTTCTTAATGCAAGATTGAATGAATCGAAAAAAATAAACCTGCTGTGCCCCGCGCTAGTGTCTTGTGTGAAGGCAACTGAGAAAGGTATGCAGCTTGATCTGAATCACGGCGATACCGAAACAAGAGTAGATGCATCTCTGGTCGTATTGGCAGACGGAGGTAAGTCTCCAGTATGTGAACAGCTAGGCATAGCACAATCGGTCGAGCGCTACGATCAGCATGCACTCATAGCAAATATTGTTTTCGAGAAGCCACACCAGCACGTTGCCTTCGAAAGATTTACCGACACTGGCCCGCTTGCCGTTTTACCACTGGAGTCGATAGATGGTAAGAATAGAGGATCTCTCGTTTGGACATTGTCCGTCGAGCAAGCGGCGCAGTATAGGGAGCTGAACGAAGAGGAACTGCTTCCTCTACTGCAAGAACGCTTCGGCTATAAGCTCGGGAAAATTCTTGAGATCGGCGAGACGTTTGTATATCCATTAAGCCTCTGTATTGCTAAGGAGCAGGTGCGGCCAAGCCTGGCTTTATTGGGTAATGTTGCACATACACTCCATCCGGTCGCTGGTCAGGGACTGAACCTGGCTCTGCGAGATACGCGAGCTTTAGTCGATGTACTGGTTAACGCGAAGCAGCAGGGCTTAGGCCTAGGCGAGATGAATGTACTGCTTGAATACGTGGCGTGCCAAGAAGCAGATCAAGCAACAACTACTCAGTTCACTCATAACATTACCAAGTTGTTCTCCAGTAACAATGAGGCGAAGGTATGGCTGCGAAAGTTTGGTTTAGTCGCAATCGAATTATTACCTACGTTGCGCCGCGGATTAGCTGAGCGTGCCATGGGTTTGAGTAAGAGCTGAATAAAAATTGTCCATCCGTGGACTTAAGAGACAAGGTCAGTTACCGGGAACTTGGGTCCATCTGAAATACTATGCGATGGCGTACGTCGCAGGTTTCAATAGCTTGTCCATTATTCTCCGACTCTTTTTCGTTCCCCGCTTATTGCTACTTATCTGTTTTTCTACTTAGTTACTGCTGTTCACTTCTTCAGTTTTTCCTTCTTGGCGTTTTCTAGAAGTTTGTTTAGTTCATCCAATTCTTTTTTGGTAACGCTGTTTTTGGAAAGATCCGGCAGCGTGCTCATAGCTTGTGATGCAGAACCCTCAAAGAATGTCTTGAGAAGTCGCTATAGGGCTGGCTCTCTGGCTTCTAGATGATCGATCAGGGGATAGTAGACGTATTTTAAATCTCTCTCACGGTGCACGAGGAAGGCCTTGGTCTCGAGCTTATTCATGGTTGCTCTAATCGCTGAATAGCCCGGAGGATTGGCCAAGTAGGCCTCCATGACCTTGGCAGAGGCCTCACTTAGTTCATAGACGATATCCATGATTTGGCGTTCGCGGCGGCTGAGCTGTGAAGCCGATGGCATTGGGCTCTCTTAGAGAATTTGTTGTTAGCTGGTGTTGCATAAAGTGCATCGCCGACCTAAAAGTCAAACGGGATCCCCATCGACTTGAACCGAAGACAAAGGGCGTGAATATGAGGCTTCTAAATCAGTGTGTTAGAGCTGCATGCGGATTGCTTCAACGCGACTACGATTCGCGCCCATATCGCTATAGCCGACGCGAGAGGCGGACCTGACTTGGGTCGTATTGCTCGCGGCATCGTATAAGAACTCCACATCATCAACATAGCCCATGAGGCTGCTAGTGAACTCTGCGTAGAGGTAATTGTTCGACTGTTCGACGATATTGGCTCCATCCATAGCGACGAGTATCTGCTGGACCTGATTCAGGTTGCCGTCTAAGGCTGCAATTGCGTGTTCCTCGCTGCTTTCATAACTCGATACGCAGTTTGGTGATTCAGGGCAGGCAATTAATCTGCCATCTCTAACGCCAATATCTTGCGGCGGCTCTCCTGCGCAGGCGGAGAGAAAGGGGAGCAGGGCGAGTAGTGATTTTTTCATGATTCGAACTCTCTAGTTTCAATTTTTCGGAGGCCCTTGAAATAAGCTGAACCCCCCGATGTTAATAAGTAATGCCTTAACCTAGGACCGTCATCCCTAACCATTCGGCTATCAGGGCGGGTTTGTCTTGGCCTTCAATATCAATGGTCACGTTGTGCTTAATCAAGTAGTGATTGGGTTTCTTCTCTTCACTGCTGACCAGTTGGAACCGAGCACGAATCTTGCTGCCAACTTTTACGGGATTTATGAAGCGTACTTTATCCAATCCGTAGTTGATCCCCATTACCGCGTTCTCGAGCTTGATTCCGCCATTTTCCGCGCTAAGCATGCTCATCAGTGAAAGCGTGAGAAAGCCATGGGCAATCGTGGTGCCAAATGGAGTCTGTGCGGCTCGCTCTGGGTCGATATGGATATACTGATGATCGCCGGTCGCATCGGCAAATTTGTTAATTCTATCCTGATCTATTTCAATCCAATCGGTGACACCAACTTCTTGGCCTAAGTAATTATTGATCTGATCGACGCTGACAATGTTGCTCATTTTGAATCTCCACTCTTGATACGGGCTCTGTAAATCACCACAAGCGCAGCAGTCTAGCAGTAAATGTGAAACCCCGAAACCAAGTGTCCTAGACTAGATCAGAGGACCCTTGGGAATAAGCCTTACAGAGCCTATAATAGCGTGATATGTATGATGCTCAAATCAACGAGTTCGATATAGTCATAGCCGGCGCGGGAATGGTTGGGGCCAGTCTTGCTTGCTTGCTTGCCAAGTCTTCGCTGCGCATTGCATTGATAGATCGCAAGCCTCTTGTCCAATACAAGGGTAACGATAGCTCAGAACTTCCTAGTGATAATTTCGACCCCCGAGTCAGTGCCGTCAGCCAGACATCGCAGCAACTCTTTCGACAGCTTGGAGTCTGGGAGGACATGGAATCTGCCCGCGTCTGTAACTACAGTGCCATGGAAGTCTGGGACGCTGAGGGTACAGGCTCGATTGGTTTTGCTGCAGCGCAGATCAATCAGCCTGAGCTAGGGAGCATCGTAGAGAATTCGATCATCATCGCAGCGCTACACAAGCGGATTGCGCAGCTTGAAAATGTATTTCCAATAACGCCATTCTCCATAGAGTCCTTCGAGTACATTGAGCGTGAAGATGGCTCAATAGTAAAACTAAACGCAGACGATGGGCAGGCAATTCGCGCACCTCTAGTTATCGCAGCGGACGGCGCAAACTCAAAGCTAAGAGCGCTGGCCAATTTCGAGTGCCGGGAATGGGACTATGAGCAGCACGCACTTGTAACCACGGTGCGTACACAACTGCCACATAACAACACTGCACTCCAACGTTTCATGGAAACAGGCCCACTTGCCTTCTTGCCGCTGCGTGCGGCAGACAAAGGATGACGCTCAGCATTTTTGCTCAATCGTCTGGACGATGCTGCCAGACCAGGCAGAGCGGGCTATGTCTTTGAGTGAGGATGAATTCAATGCAGAACTTGCTGCCGCGTTAGAGTCTAAGCTCGGCACTATTGAGTGGAGCGACAAACGCTTTGTATTTCCACTCAGACAACGCCATGCCCTGGACTATGTGAAGGAAAGTATCGTGCTTGTAGGAGATGCGGCCCATACAATTCATCCTTTAGCGGGCCAAGGTGTGAATCTTGGTCTGTTGGATGCGAAGGCACTGGCAGAGGAATTGCAACGCGGTATCGAGGCAGGTCGATCTGTTGCTGATCCTACCGTTTTGCTTCGCTACCAGCGTCGACGTAAAGGCAACAATCTCTCGATGATGTGGCTGATGGAGGGATTCAATCGGCTTTTCGCACAACAAGATCTCAGCATACGCTGGTTACGTAACATCGGGATGAGCGCAGCAGACAAGGTGATGCCGATTAAGAATCAGATGATACGCAAGGCAATGGGGCTCGATAGTTAAGGAGCATCTACTTTGTTCGAGGCCTAATGATTGCCCTTCCCTCGCGAACTACTAAGCATGCCATTAATCATTATTTGCACAAGACCCTCTATTAGTTTTTCCATCTGCGCATTATCGGTCAAAGCACATTTCTCAGGCCAGTTCTGATGAATGACAGCAGCGCCTATCAAGTCAGAATTTCTCAGAGTTACAATCCCGTGTCACTGCGTCCATACTAAAAGCGCCGCGTTTAGCAGCGCTTCTTTAACACTACCGTGATGGTAGTTAGAGCCTGTCTTTTTTGCATCGATTAACATCGTTTCCTCCAAAAAATTAAATTTGAAAGTTGTAACGCAGATGAATTTGCAAGATATCGTTGTTGCGAAAATTGTAATAAATGGAGTCTCGGTCGCTGCCATAGTCTACCCATAGCAGCCCCGTCAGCATTACTGCGAGCAGAAGCACTTTGGACATCACGATGATTGGTATTCGATTGAATATAGTGAAGCTTGTCCAAGCCTTGATAAGAGCTGTCATCCTTAAATTCATTACACACGCTAGGACTTAGCTGTCCCGTTTATTATTTTTCTAGACCAGCAGAACTAAAACTTCACCAACTTCGGGGGTCAATGTAATGCCTGATGTGAGCCGCGTAAAGTTAACATTATTAATATAATTATCTAGATTCCAAATTTAAAAACTCTATATATAAGAATTTCTTATGAAGATTTCTTAAAGTCAGTCGATACTACTTTTGTGCGAAAATTCGGGCTAAATCGGAGCCTGAGCACCTCAGGGAGTAGTCGTAGTATGTCAAAGGAATCTAATTTCCCGTTTGATCTGGATCTCAGTACTTTAGATACAAGCAGTATTACTAATATTCTGGGCGATATTGAAATGCATATGCCTCTCATGGAAAGTGAGGGTGATGTGACGCAATTACTGCAGGTAAAAGACTTTTTCGAGTCCGAACTTAAGGATGAGCGCCGCCTCCACTGAGCCTAGTAACACCCGTAAAATGGCCCTCTAGAGCGGTTTTTCGACTCGTCGAATAACTGTGTACTCCCCACCTTGCTTGGTTTATGCTCCTATGCCTGTATATAAAACTTATACTTAAAAATAAGTGCTTTCAGAGAGATTCTCCAGTTAAAAGCAATCATTAACGATACTCGGCAGGATCAACACTAGGAACTCACATAAAAGGGTGATCATTATGAAATCCGTATTATCTTTGCTCGCAGTATGCAGCTTAGTCTGCAGCAGCGCCCAGGCGCTAGATATGGCCGCTCTAGAAAGAGCGATGGCAAATTCCGATCGCCCAGCGGCTGATAAAGAAAGAGACGCCAGCCGTCAAGCTCCAGCTGTATTGGATTTTCTTGGCCTGGAAGCAGGAATGACGGTGCTGGATGTCAATGCATCCGGTGGCTGGTACACAGAAGTCCTATCCTACGCAGTAGGATCTAACGGCCAGGTACTTATGCAGAACCGTCCAGGCGGTCGATCTGCTGAGGCAGCGACTGCTAGAGCGGGCCGACTTGCTAATGTGGATGAGTGGCTAACTGATATTTCTGATATCTCAGCGAACTCAGTGGACTTTGCAATCACAGCACTGAACTTCCATGATTTTCACAATTCCAATCCTGCCGCTGCTCAAGGTATTCTGGGACAGGTTATGGGCGCACTAAAATCCGGTGGAATATTGGCTGTGATTGATCACGAGGGTACGCCCGGCGCGGACAATGTAACTCTGCATAGAATCGCATTCGATGATGCTGTTAAGGCAGTGCTAGAATCTGGTTTCGTATTGGCAGGTGCTAGTGATGTGCTAGACAACGACGCAGATAATCATTCGGTTGGTCCATTCGATCCATCATTGGAGCGCAATACCGATCGCATCGTACTTAAGTTCATGAAGTTATAGTTTAGAAACTAAAGTTTAGTAGCTATTTTTCGATTAGCTATAGTTTATAAATGTAGTAGTACGAAACTTTACTAATTTATAGCAAGATAAAAAGTGAAGGGTCTTGGTGCTAACTAAGACCCTTTTTTTATTCCTAGTTTGAATTCTAGTCTGAGTGTAGTTTGGAAAAGCAAGATCCTCAAAATCCAATTAAGAAATTCCTTTCGGTATTTCAATATAGTGGCGTCGCCCTAAAGATCGTCTGGAGCACCAGTGCGAAGCTCACGATCGCAATGGCCCTGACGACCCTGGTGTCCGGCTTTCTCCCGGCGTTGATTGCTTCTGTGGGGGGGCTATTCGTCGACGTAGTTTCCAATGCCTTTCAAGATGATGGCAGCAACGCAGAACAATTGCGCAGCGATGCACTTTACTATGTGTTTCTGGAAGCCGGGTTAGTTGTCTTGATGACGGGTGCCCAACGTATCAGCACGGTCTGCCAATCCATATTGCGCGTATTATTGGGCAACAAGATCAACGTAATGATTCTTGAAAAGGCTCTTACTCTCGAGCTAGCTCACTTCGAAGATGCGGAGTATTACGACAAGCTTGTTCGTGCTCGTCGTGAAGCATCAAGTAGACCACTTAGCCTCGTTATAAAGACGTTCGATTTATTCAGGGATGTTATCGCTCTTACTACAATTGGTATATGGCTTTTTCAATTCTCTCCTTATGCAGTATTACTACTTGGCCTAGCTGGCGTTCCTGCATTCCTTGCTGAGGCGAAATTTTCAGGCGAGGCATTTCGGATACACCGTAGGCGTTCAGCTGAACGACGCATGCAGATTTATCTAGAAATGGTGCTGACGCGCGAAGATGGGGTTAAGGAAGTAAAGCTCTTGCAGTTGGGTAGGTTGTTCCTAGAACGCTACGTGGATATCTTTCGCAATATCTATAAAGAAGATAGATCTCTGGTTCTAAGAAGAGGATTCTGGGGATATATTCTAGGGCTGTTTGCCAGCGCGGCGTTCTATTTCGCCTATGGCTGGGTAGGCTTTGCTGCCATCGCGGGCGGCATCACTATCGGGCAGATGACGATGTACATCGCACAGTTCCGCCTTGGCCAGAATTCAGTTACAAACAGCCTGACCTCGATAAATGGTATGTATGAAGACAATCTCTATCTGTCGAATCTTACTGAATTCTTGGAGCATAAGGTGCCGGAGCATACGGGAGATAAGGCGCAGGGTCCTGACCCGGCCGATGGAATTCGATTCGAGAATGTTAGTTTTTCCTATCCCGGCGCGCAGACGCCTGCCTTGAACTGCGTCAATTTGCATATCATCCCCGGCGAGAGTTTAGCGATCGTAGGTGAGAATGGTAGTGGCAAGACCACGCTGATTAAATTGCTTACTCGCCTGTATGCTCCAACCGAGGGACGAATACTCGTCGATGGATTGGATCTGCAAGAGTGGGACCTTGATACTATCCGTGAGAAGGTTGGAGTGATATTTCAGGACTTCGCTCGTTACCAATTGATTGTTGGCGAGAATATTGGAATTGGCGATGTTGATAGCATCGGTGAAGACGATCAAATTTCCGAAGCGGCACGCAAGGGTATGGCTGAGGCATTCGTGAAAGATCTGCCACACAAATACCAGACGCAACTCGGCACTTGGTTCAAGGACGGGCAGGAATTATCCGGCGGTCAGTGGCAAAAAATCGCGTTGTCTCGCGCCTTCATGCGCAGCAAAGCGGACATATTGATTCTGGATGAACCTACGGCGGCTATCGATGCGCGAGCCGAGGCTGAAATTTTTGCGCACTTTGGTGATCTAACCGATAATCGAATTTCAATTATTATTTCTCATCGATTCTCAACTGTACGCATGGCTAATCATATTATCGTGCTAGAGAAGGCGGAAATTATGGAGCAAGGCAGCCATCAACAGTTACTTGATCTCGATGGGCAGTACGCTACCCTGTTTAATCTGCAAGCAAAGGGTTATCAATAGACATGGAAAGCCCATTCCTCTATCTCTTCGTTGGCTTTCTCGCCTGCTTACTAGGCACTATTCCATTCGGACCGATCAATTTGGCGGTAGTAAAGACAACTATCGACTACGACCGCCGCAGTGGTATCGAGATTGCATTCGCTGCCTCAATTATCGAGAGTCTGCAGGCGTTGATTGCCATATGCTTCGGTGCGCTAATTAGCTCTTTCCTCGATGAAAATGTCTTCGTTAAATTTTTCTTGGCATTTATTTTTATAGCCTTGGCCATTTTTATATTTACCCGTAAACCAGAGCCCACTCTGGGAAAAAGAAAAAGTAGGCCGGTATCATTTTTTCGAAACGGGCTAATAATTTCTGGGCTGAATCCTCAGGCCATACCGTTTTGGGTCTTCGCATTGGCGACAATCAGTCAGTACTTCGAGTTTCAATATATGGGGCTGACCCTGGCCGGGTTTCTGCTTGGAGTATTCATTGGCAAGTTGGTCGCGTTGTACGGCTTTGTTGTAGCGAGCACTTATTTGAAAACCCGGCTACAAGAAAGCAGTACTCTAGTTAATCGCTTGCTGTCAGGTATATTGCTATTTATTGGTTTAAGTCAGGGATGGAACGCGGTAAATTCCTTAGTAGTCTGACAAGAGCCCTTTCAAGCGAATGCCTAAATCTCAGCAGCCCAATAAGAAAACCTCCAGACCCCCGGAGCCAGTGAAGTTTGGGATGGATCTGCGCGGCATCGTCAGAGCGCGGACTCGTCTCGCTGTCTGCTTCTGGACTCTACCGGTGTATGTTGTGGCAATCTGGATGCTGCTTCAAAATGGGCGCAGCATTGATTCTATGATGTGGATCTACATGGTTGTCTACGCTGGTTTTGCGATCGACATGTCAATGAGAAATTGTCCTAACTGTCGCAAACAATTTTATGTAAAGAGCATTTTCCTAAATTTGCTAACCAAGCAATGCGTGCATTGCGGACAGACATCGGCTCCTGCCGAATCTCCTCCGAAAGACTAGAACGCTCCTAAGACTGTTAATTTCCTTGGCGCATCATGCGCAGAAGCTCAATTAGCCTAGGTGGCTGACCGGTTCGCAGCATGCCCATGCGAAAGACTTTGCCGGAAAGCCAAAGAACGAGAATGATGCTAAGAAGTAACACAATGGTGGTGCCAACCACATCGATAAGTGGAGGATCGGCAGCTGTGCGATTCATCATAAGGTAGGGGGTGAATAGGGGGAACCAGGACATGATTCGAACTATCGTACTGTCTGGATTGCGAACCACAAACACCATCATCGCGAGTGGGATCAACTGAATCATGATCATCGGCATCGCCTGTGCTTCTTTTAAGGTATTACACAGACTGTCTATTGCGAGAAACACACTGAAGTACAGCTCATAACCAGCGAAATAATAGAACACGAACCAGGGGATTAATTCAGAGCTGAGGATAAATTCAATATTTGACCTACAAGCTCTGTCTGACTGCTCTGATAGAGTGTGATAAACAGAAAGAACGAAAGCAACCATACCGCTATAGTTGTCAATCCTGATAAGCCAATGCCTAGGATTTTTCTCATCAGAAGTTCACCCGACGTCACCGAGGCGAGCAACACTTTAATTATGCGATTCATTAATGATGCGATTCGATTTCTCTTCTATCGTGTTGCTTATCAGGTACTGAACGCTCTGTATCAAGGATATAAACATCAGATACACGAAACCGATCGGCGCGAGTTGCCGGAAGGTGTCTGCTACGCTGAACTCCTCTTCTCCAAAGAGGTAGCGTAAAGAAGCAGGGGTAAAAGGTTATAGAAAGAACGAAAAACGGGAAGAGCAATGCTCTTCCCGTTTTTGTGCACCTCGAATCAGGTGCAATCCTACCAGGCTCTAATCGAGCCAGTTGTACATAATGATGCCGGCAACCGTAGTAGTGACTAAGAAGTACGGTAGCGCCATATAGATCATGCGTCCATAGCCTAGTCGAATTCGCGGTGCGATTGAAGACATTAGTAAGAACAGGAATGCAGCCTGGCCATTTGGTGTGGACATGCTTGGGATACCCGTTCCCATTACCACGGCGACTGATTGAGCCTCGAAGATTTCTCGAGACATTAAGCCCTGTTCCATCAACGGTGTTATTTGATTCATGTAAATCGTCGCTACAAACACGTTGTCACTGATGGCGGATAAGAAGCCGTTGGTAAGGAATACCATGAAGACCTGCTGGCTACCTTCCATCGCCAATACCCAGTTCATGACTGGCGTGAACATCTCTTGGCTATTGATCATGGCAACGATGACGTAGAAAACGACTAGCAGTGATGCGAAAGGAAGTCCTTCCGTAAATGACTGCCCGATTGAATGCTCGTCGGTAACGCCTATCAATGATGAGGCGAGGATGATTACAGCTAGGCCAATAAGTCCTATCTCGGCAAGGTGAAGAGATAGGGCAACAACCATTAAGATCGCTACTGCAAGCTGAAAATAGATTACTAAGGTGTCTCCCTTGGTGGCTTTCTGTTTTAGCTTTTCATTTTCATCCGCCAGAATTTTCCTCACGGCAGCTGGCAGTTCAGCACCGTAGCCAAACCAACCCATCTTCTCTAAAACAAAACAGGTAAATATGCCTGCGATAAGTGTTGGTATCGTAGCTGGCCCAACCATTGTGGCGAATGTAACGAAGTCCCATTCGGCGGCGCTGCCAATAACGATATTCTCGGGCTCGCCCACGAGCGTGCACACGCCGCCGATGGCCGTGCCAATAGCGCCGTGCATGAGAAGCCCGCGCAGGAACGTACGAAAACCATCGAGGTCTTCACGGTGCAAATCTTCAATGTGATTATCTTGGCTATCTGCGGGTCGTCGGTAAAACCTATCTTCGAAACCACTTTGTCATAGACATCATAAAAGGCTGTGGCGAGAGCTATGAGAACTGCCAGAATCGTTAGCGCATCTAGGAAGGCAGACAATACTGCGACGACCACAATGGTGGTGACATTCATGATCACTCTGGACTTGATGCCCAGTAGCACCTTGTTCATGGACATAAACAGCATTTCTCTCAGGAAATGCACGCCGGCCACCATGAAGATAACTAGCAGGATTACGGGCAGACCATGCTCAACTTCTTCATAGACATGGTGGGTGTCGGTGAGCTGCATCACCAGCACTTGTATCGCTAGCAGGCCGCCCGGTTGCAGCGGGAAGCATTTTAGCGCCATGGCGAGTGTGAAAATGAACTCGAAAAGAATTATCCAAGAAGTAATTAGTGAGCCAAGCGCGAAGTAAAAAACAACGTTCAATACAAGAGCCGCTAATACGGCTTGCTTATACCAAACAGGCGTGTTCCCCAGAAACATCGCAAGTGGAGTATCGGGGTAGTGGTGAGTTGCTGATGAGGACATCTAATGCTTCCTTTTTTATAGATTTTCTGGCGCTCTGTATGCACCGGTGTCAAATATACTGGTCTTGGGGGCACTTTGCTAAATTTTTCGTAAGATTATGAACTTTTTTGCGTTAGGGTTCGATTCGGCCTTACGCGGTTGCTAATACGACAGGGTTATCATTGTTCAAGAGTGTTTTTTTGGAGGAATCGTGGCTCCCGTGGTCTTAGAGATTTTCTATTCCTCGCTTAGGAACGTATCGATCTTCTCGGCTACTAGTCTGCCCTCATCGATAGCGCGAACCACCAGTGATTGTCCGCGGCGGCAATCGCCTGCTGCAAACACCTTCGCCTTGGATGTTTGAAAATCGCGATACTCTGCTTTGTAATTAGAGCGCCGATCGAGTTCTAGGTCTAAGGATTCATTCAGATAGTGCTCCGGTCCTAAGAAGCCCATGGATAGAAGGATTAGGTCGGCTTCCCAGAACTGTTCACTGCCAATAATCTCATTGAATTTCTCATCGACATTCACCGTGTTGATGCCCTTTAGGCGTCCATCGGCATCCCGCACGATCTCTTTTCCAGAGATTGAATACACTCGAGGATCATTGCCGAATTTCTCGGCGGCTTCCTGATGGCCATAATCTACTCTGTAGATCTTGGGCCACAGAGGCCAGGGATTGTCGTCTGCTCGATCGAGAGGAGGTATGGACATGATCTCGAAATTCACTAATGACTGACAGTCGTGTCGTAGGGAGGTGCCTATACAGTCGGTACCAGTATCACCGCCACCGATGACGATGACTTTCTTGCCCTTCGCACTTAGATAGTTGTCGTCTTCTAGATTCGAATCCAAAAGGCTCTTCGTGTTCTTGTGCAAAAACTCCATCGCTAGATGAATGCCCTCGCCTTCACGGTTTGGGATGTTAAGGTCGCGCGCGGTAGTAGCGCCGGTCGCTAATAGTAGGGCATCGTTGTCGTTCAACAGCTGTTCAACATCAACGCCATTCTCGCCACTGCCGCCTACATCGGCATTGGCGACAAAATTAATACCTTCTTCTGCGAGTATGTTCACGCGCCTATCGACGACGTCCTTCTCTAACTTCATGTTGGGGATGCCATACATCAGCAATCCGCCAATGCGGTCGTCTCTCTCATAGACGGTGACGTTATGTCCCGCAAGGTTCAGCTGTGCCGCTGCTGCTAGTCCTGCAGGGCCTGAGCCGATGATCGCTACCTTCTTATCGCTACGCTGCTGTGGAGGGTTCGCTACTACCCAGCCATTCTCGAAACCCTTATCCGCTATTGCACACTCGATGTTCTTGATTGTTACTGCGGGCTCGTTAACGCCGAGGACGCAGGCTCCTTCGCAAGGTGCAGGACAAACACGTCCGGTAAATTCTGGGAAGTTATTAGTTTTATGTAGACGATCTAGCGCTTCTTTCCAGCGACCCTTGTAGATCAGATCGTTCCACTCAGGAATTAGGTTGTAGACCGGGCAGCCTTCTTCGGATTGGCAAAAGGGCACGCCACAGTCCATGCAGCGAGCACCTTGACTGTTCAGGAGTTCGTCGTTGTGGCTTGTGTAAATTTCCTCATAGTCCAGCAACCGGTCCATCGCATTGCGATAAGGCTCGGTCTGGCGAGTAAATTCCTTAAATCCTGTTGGCTTTCCCATTTAGCTCTAACCCTTTCTACTAACCTTCTGTAACGGCGTATTGCGTGCTACAGAATTATTCTAATTATTTAGCGACTATACGGCGTTGTCTAAAACCCGCTTGTAATCCGTTGGCATAACCTTGGCGAAATGGCGCAGGTTCTGTTCCCAATTGTCGAGGATGTTTTTCGCTACCGGCGAATTGGTATACAAGAAATGCTTCTTGATCATCGCTTTTAATTCCAGAATATCGTCGATGGAGACGAGCGCTTCGAGTTCGAAGGTCCCTGTATTGCACTGCTCTGGAAAATCGCCTTCTGGATCCCAGACATAGGCGATACCCCCGCTCATGCCGGCGCCAAAGTTTCTGCCAGTCTTGCCTAAGATGACGACGCGACCGCCAGTCATGTATTCACAGCCGTGATCGCCGATTCCTTCGGCAACTGCTACGGCACCGCTGTTTCTTACAGCGAATCGCTCAGCGACGATACCTCTGAAATAGGCCTCGCCAGCTGTTGCGCCATACAGGTTCACGTTGCCTGCAATAACACTCTCTTCAGCTTTGAAGCTGGAATTCTTCGGAGGATAAACGATGATCTTGCCGCCGGAGAGGCCCTTACCGACGTAGTCGTTGGCGTCGCCTTCTACGGTTAGGGTAATACCTTTAGCTAGCCAAGCGCCTAAACTCTGCCCAGCGGAACCATTGAGCTTAATGTTGATAGTATCTTCGGGCAGCATGGCCTCTTTCCAACGCTTCGCTACCTCATTCGACAACATGGTACCAACAACTCGATTCGTGTTGATGATTTCAGTCTCAATATCGACCTTGTCACCCGTCTCCAACGCCAACCTAGATAGACGAATTAATTCGTTATCCAGCGCCATGTCGAGGCCGTGGTCCTGTTCCATAGTCTTATAAAACTCAGTGCCCTCAAAGACGACCTTGGCTGGCTGCAGCATGTTGCTGAGGTCTAGGCCATCGGCTTTCCAGTGGTCGATAGCATCGTCGGCCTTCAAAAGGTCTACCCTTCCGATCATTTCATTGACGGTCCGAATGCCTAGCTCCGCCATGATGCTGCGCATATCTTCAGCAACCATGAACAGGTAGTTAGCCACGTGCTCGGGTTTTCCCTTAAATTTGGCGCGCAGTTCGGGATCCTGAGTAGCGATTCCGACTGGGCAGGTATTGAGGTGACACTTGCGCATCATGATGCACCCGAGAGTGATCAGCGGCGCGGTGGAGAATCCGTATTCTTCTGCGCCGAGTAATGCTGCAATGGCGATGTCACGCCCGGTTTTCAATTGGCCGTCGGTCTGCAGGGTGACACGAGAGCGCAAATTATTCATAACAAGCGTCTGGTGGGTTTCTGCCACGCCTAATTCCCAAGGCAGGCCTGCATGCTTAATAGAGGTAAGAGGAGATGCCCCAGTGCCGCCGTCGTGTCCGGCAATGACTAGGTGATCGGTCTTCGCCTTGGTTACACCGGCTGCGATCGTGCCAACACCAACTTCGGCAACCAGCTTCACGCTAATACGCGCTTTGCGATTCGCATTCTTCAAGTCGTGAATCAGCTGAGCGATGTCTTCTATCGAATAAATATCGTGGTGAGGCGGTGGACTAATGAGTCCCACGCCAGGGGTAGAGTGCCGAATACGCGCGATTTTCTCATCGACCTTTCCGCCAGGAAGTTCTCCGCCTTCTCCAGGCTTAGCACCTTGCGCGATCTTAATTTGTAATTCGTCGGCGTTCGTTAGATACCAAGCGGTAACACCGAACCTTCCCGAGGCGACCTGCTTGATAGCCGAGCGCTTCGAATCGCCATTGGAGAGCACATTAAAGCGTTGGGAATCTTCGCCGCCCTCTCCCGTATTCGATTTACCGCCCATGCGGTTCATCGCAATCGCCAGTGTTTCGTGGCTCTCTGCAGAGATCGAACCGAAGCTCATCGCGCCCGTTGCGAATCGCTTTACGATTTCGCTAGTAGGCTCAACTTCGTCAATCGAAATCGCCTTATTAGGGTCGCTGTTGAATTTTAGCAGGCCTCTGAGCGTGCAACGTCGCGTTGCGTCTTCGTTTGAAAATTTCGCAAAGGCCGCATAGGCTTCCGTGCTGTTGGTGCGTGCCGCAATTTGTAAGTTCGCAATAGTGCCTGGGTTCC
>CASQMQ010000007.1 GCA_949430125.1 uncultured Pseudomonadales bacterium | reverse complement strand
CCCATGCAGCACACATCGCGCGTACATTGGCGATCTCGCTGCCGTTGATGAAGCCACGGGCATTGGAAATGGTAACGAATAACTCTTGCAGCTGACTGTCATTGATTCCGATGCGGGTTTTGGTGTTTGCCGGTTCAGTGCTTATTTCTTGCATGAGACGATTTAAAACAGCCCTGTCGAGCTGTTCTGCTGAGAGTGTTTGGGTAAGGACAGTCAGTTCTCGTGGCTTTGGCTTTCGATATTCTTGCTTGACTCTGTTTGTGTCGAGTTTTAGGAGATCAGCTTCGGTGTCTAAGTGCAGAGAACCGGATTGAGCGAGGCTTGCTGAGCAAAGCTGAGTAAGCAGGAGTAGGGTAAACAGACGGCATGGGTGCATTGGAGAGTTCTTCTAGCGATTCCACTCAAGGGTATGGGGTTAGATTACTTTCTTTTTCGCCGCCTCGCTAGTTTGTCGGCAACGGTAGGTTCTTTAATTGGCAAGCTAGAAATTTTGTGTAGGGCTAAGATATAGGAGAAATTCCAGCACCTTAGCCCGTCAGACAGATTCTAATTAGGCGGTCCGCTGCCTCCGCCAGCCTTATTGAACGAGAAGTCTGGAGTCCCTTTCAAGCAGGCTAATACCTAGGGGTAGGCATCGGTGATGTAGTAGCCGTAAGAGCCGCCGCGCATCATACCGTTGCACTCATCGAGATCGCCGCTGGCAGCGACATATTCATAGTCATCCACGTAGGTACCATCATAGCTTCCGCCGGGATTTGCCGTGCCATTTGGGC
This sequence comes from uncultured Pseudomonadales bacterium, assembly GCA_949430125.1. GTDB lineage: Bacteria > Pseudomonadota > Gammaproteobacteria > Pseudomonadales > Pseudohongiellaceae > UBA9145. Next base: position 28,597 of record CASQMQ010000007.1, on the reverse strand, counting down.
GAGACCCACTGAGTAATTGAAGCTGCTAGTAACGGCGCGAATCTCTCCGTTATCATCGATGTAGCTGTCGAAGATAGGAAACCTGTCGGCGGCAAAACCAATAACCGGTGATTCGGATATCGCGTTTTGATCGAATAAAGCCTTCGGATTGCCGTGATAGTGGTAGGTGCCATCAGGCTGGGCATGCGCATTATTTGCGTCAGTACCGAACCCGGTTTGAGGACTCATTGGGTCAAAGCGCCAAGGTTGATCGATGTCGAAACAGCCGATGTTGCCATCGCCTACACCGAAGCATCCCGCCGCCATGAGATCTAACTTGACGCCGTTTAGGAAAACGGCATTGTCGGTCGCAAGCGATAGCGCTGTGGCAGAGGAGGCGAATGTCGGTTCTATAGGAATTCTAAACTCGGCGCTGACTTCGCGAACGTTGGTGGCGAAGGCGGCTGTCGAATCATTAAAGTTGTGGTTGGGTATGCTACTGCTTACTACAATGCATTTGCTGTCTTCAACCGTAAAGCTGAGAGTTCCCGTGAACTGTACGTCGCGCTTGATGTCGGAAACATTCGAAAAACGATTCTCTGCGTAGTAGCTGCATTCTTCTCGTTGGTTCGTGAGCAACAAGTCGGTGATGTCTGTGTCGCTGACAGTAATTAGCGAGCTAATTTTTCCTACGAAAACTAGTTCAGTTCCAACAGAGCCGCTGATCGCGTACACGTTGTCTCCCTGTACACCTAGATAGATACCCGTATCAGTGTAGAGCCTCACGTAGAAGCTTTGCAGCTCCTGAATTTCAGGCGCTGCCGGACTCAGTAGTTCCGGGTAAGCCGCTTCGGCAAAATCGAAAACGGCTTGCGCATTGTCCAAAGTGTCAGCAATCGCGGCAAGCCAGCGCAAAGCAGACCTTGATTCGTTTTAGTAATTGCATGAGAGGTTCCTTTTTTAGTGCAGGCTTAAATGGGTATTGTGTTGATTGGCCATATGCCTTTATTGCTATGAGGCTAGACTGTTGGTTCAACAGCTTGTTGAGTTATACGTGTGTAATAAATAATTCCTTCTCCTTGGCAGAGAAGTTTAGGAGAGGTGGTAAAAATGCATAATTTTTTTAAAGTACTGTAAAGCCTACAGATACTAATACAAATTCTGAATATTTATTGCTGCTTAGCTATGAATTTTTCTAAGCGTCGCTTTGCCAAATTGAAGTGGGTCATTGAGTAGAATCACTGTAAAATTAACATGTCTGTTGGTCTTACTGCGGATTATTTGCGCGGCACTCTCATCGCGCTTAACAACAGCGGGCACGACGCGAACTTCATCGATCTAGGTTCAGGGAGATTCTAGAAACTCTCCCTACCGGACGTGGGCCACATGAATTAGTCTTGACCGATGATAATCGCTGGGCTATCGGGACAAATTATATTGGTGGTAACAGTCTTACGGTTTTCGATGTTGAGGAATTGACTGTTGCTCGAGCGATTAACTGGCGAGCGCACCATAAAGGTCATACTCGTCGGCGTCATCAATCTTTACCTGAATAAAATCACCCGCTTGTACATCCGAATTCGGCTGAATGAATACATTGCCGTCGATCTCTGGCGCATCGGCTGCAGATCGCGCGACAATTTGCTCTGCGTTAGCCTCATCCACTAACACTTCAACTACTTGGCCGATCTTTGCCTGTAGCTTTTTCGTGCTTATCTCTTGCTGGGTTGCCATGAAGCGTTCCCAGCGTTGTTGTTTCAGCTCTTCAGCCACGGGGTTTGCAAGTTCGTTGGCTGCTGCGCCATCCACCGCTGAATACTGAAAACAGCCGACTCGGTCCAATTGAGCCACCTCTAGAAATCCTAAGAGCTCTTCGAAATCGGCATCGGTCTCGCCGGGAAAACCGACGATGAAGGTGCTGCGTAGCGTGATGTCAGGACATTGCTCGCGCCAATTCATAATCCTGTCTAGTGTCTTTTCTGTTGCTGCGGGGCGTTTCATTGCCTTTAGTACATTCAGGCTTGCGTGCTGAAACGGTATGTCTAGGTAGGGCAATATTTTTCCCTCAGCCATTAAAGGGATGATTTTATCTACGTGCGGATAAGGATAGACATAGTGCAATCTAACCCAGATGCCGAGCTGGGCGAGTGCCTCGCAGAGGCCCTGCATGCTCGCCTTAACCGGCTGGCCCTGCCAAAAACCAGTCTGATATTTAGTGTCCACGCCGTAAGCGCTGGTATCTTGCGAGATTACCAGCAGCTCCCGCACACCAGCATTTGCGAGTCTTTCGGCTTCATCGAGGACGTCTCCAACGGGTCGGCTAACAAGGTCGCCGCGCATCGAGGGAATGATGCAGAAACTGCAACGATGGTTACAACCTTCAGATATTTTTAAATAGGCATAATGCCTTGGAGTTAGTTTTATTCCATGTGCAGGTACTAGATCGATAAAGGGGTCATGAGACTCATTTTGCGGAAGGAAATTATGCACCTGATTTACGACCTGCTCGTAGGCGGCGGGACCGGTCACTCCTAGTACCTTCGGGTGCGCATTAGTAATGATTTCTTTCTGAGCACCTAGACAGCCAGTTACGAGCACCTTGCCATTCTCAGCTATGGCCTCGCCGATAGCGTCCAGAGATTCTTGCTTCGCACTGTCTATAAATCCGCAGGTGTTCACCACCACCAAATCCGCATCGTCGTAGCTGGGCACGATATCGTAGCCATCGGATTTTAGTTGGGTGAGGATACGCTCGGAATCTACTAGGGCTTTTGGGCAGCCTAAAGAGACAAAACCGACTTTATTGCTCGATGACATTGGGATCAGACCTGGGTGAATGCTGGGGGGCAGGATTATAGCCAATTCGGGAGTGAATAGTAGAACCGAACGACGAACTTCGGTTATTCGGCAATAATAACTCCGTTATTCCTGGCGTATTTCTCCCACTCTGCAATCATTTCGCTGCGTTTCTCGGGTTCTGCTTCGCTAAGATCGGTACGCTCTGCGGGATCATTTTTGATATTGAAAAGTTCCCAGTCCCCGGTGCCGAAGCGGCCGGGTAGTAGAATAATTTTCCAATCCCCTTTTCGCACTGCTCTGCTGTTATTAAGCTCCCAGGCAACGACATCGTCTGGCTCATGGATGATTTCACTCTCACCGTTTAAAAAGGGCAGTAGAGATACGCCAGTATAAGGGTGAACCTGGCGTCCCTTGTAGCTTGTGCCCGGATGCGTTGTCTTTGCTATATCAAGGAATGTGGCGGGCAAATCAAGGACAGTGGTGAGCTGGTTAGTAAAGGTTCCCGCCCTAGCTTCGAGCTTGCCGGGGTAACTTATGATGGCTGGCACCTTGAGGCCGCCATCGGACGAAAAACCCTTAAACATGCGCATTGGAGCCGTGCTGGCGCGGGCCCAGTGCGGCCCTAGGTAAGCGTAGGAGTTTATTTTGCCAATATTCTCAAAACTAGTATCGAAATTTTCATCGATCCAGTCCTGCGGGAAAGCGCGGGCCATGCCAGGGCCAAAACCTTGGGCGCCATTATCAGAGATAAAGATGACGATGGTATTGTCGCGCTGGCCGGATGCGTCGAGATAGTTGAGCACTCGACCAATATGGTAATCCATGTTGTCGACCATGGCCGCGTAGGTTTCCATTTCGCGTGCATCAATTTGTTTTTGTTCGTCGCTTAAATTGTTCCAGGATTCCGTTTCAGGATAGGCCTGCTCGGGTGCGATGTGGCCGGGTTCTATAAGGCCGATTTGTTCTAGTGACATCAAGCGTTTTTCGGCAAGCGCGTCGTAGCCGTCGTCGTACTGTCCTCTGTATTTATCAATAGTTTCGGCAGGTGCTTGAAGCGGCCAGTGCGGTGCGGTGTAAGCAAGGTAGGCAAAAAACGGTTTATCATCGCCTTCGCCGGATCGGATGTATTCAAGGATTTTATCGGTATAAAACCGGCTTGAGAAAAAGTCATCTGGAAGCTCAGTGCGAACGCCATCTTCACGGTACCAGGATGTGTCATGGTCAACGGTCATGGCGGAGTCGTCAAAATGACCAGCGCCTCCCTGAAGTAACGCGAACGAGCGTTCAAAGCCACGCGCTGCCGGTGACTGGTCATCGTCATATCCCAGGTGCCATTTGCCGGTCATATAAGTATGGTAACCAGCATCGAGAAGTAGTGACGAAACAGTAACTACATTGTGATTCAGATAACCTTCATAGCCGGGTTGGCCAAGCTGATTCGCCGCCTGATCATTAAACATGGTGCCCATACCAGCGACATGGCTATCAGCTCCACCTAGCAACATGGTTCGGCTTGGTGAGCAGGCCGCAGCAGCATAAAAATTACTCATTTTTAGCCCGCCAGCGGCGAGCGCGTCGAGGTTAGGGGTTGATATTTCACCGCCGAAAGCACCAATGTCCGAATAACCAAGATCATCAGCGACAATCAACAGGATGTTGGGTCTGGTTTCCGTTTGCATCACTAGGTTGGATTCTGTTTCAACGTTACCGCAACCAACGAGCACCAACGATGTTAGAAATAGTGCTGATATTTTTTCCATATTTATCTCCCGAAGATCCTATTCCGATTCTAACATGCGACTAAAGGTGATGAGATATTGAGGGATAGGCAGGATTAAAGACTACTACGCGTTTCAATAAACAATAAATAGGGCCGGACTGTACGTAATCGAGTTCGACGAATGCCCTGTAGTCGACCCGGCATTTCGCATGATGTCAGATAACGACAATATCGATGCTTACGACGGCCGCTCGTAGTCTGAAATTGCTAGGCTATAAGTGTTCCTGAAGTACACTGTTTTGCATCCAACCCATTTGCCAACCAACTCTATGCTACCGCGCCATATAACGATTCACGCGCAGCTTGGCATTGTTGCGAATATTCATATAGAACAGTGAATAGTCAAGCATGTGGTAGTTGCCGCTCGCATCCACTGTGTCTGATTTATCAAATTCCGATCCTTGTTGATCCTGCACAACCAACCAACCGTCTCGACACTGCGCCCAAGTGTGCTGTTGCAATGGCGCAGGCAAGGTTTCGAACTGTTGTGCTGTTGACGTATCTTTGCCTTTACCTAGCGCGGCGTTGTAAGTGCCCTCGGGAAACACCGCACCAGCATTCTTCTCGGCAGTCACCATTATTTCATTGACCTGCCAACTCAACGGATTAGTACACAAGCTGTCTGCGGGGCGAGCTAAGCCAAACAAATCGGTGGGCGCACCTTCGGCCATCGTGTCCCAGTGCACAACACAGTGGAGTTGTTCCGCATCAGTACAGGCAGAAATATTCGACATTGAGTCAAGCAGCTTGTGAGTTGCTGGCATTACAATGCCGCCGATCAAATAGGCGGCAACCATGCGTTCGCGCAATTCGCGGGCATCCACCATTTCTTCCAGAAGTCGCAGTGCATGGTGAGTACCTTGACTATGACTGGCGATGACAAAAGGCCTTCCTTGACTGTAATGCTCAATGAAATAGGCAAAAGCCCGCTTAACGTCTTCATAAGCAAAACCTAAGACCTCGTTACGTAAATCCGTCTCACCAAAATAAGAAACGATGGTCGCCTCTCGATATCTAGGTGCATACACATTGCAGCAGCCGTTAAAGGCGCTAGCTTGATTCGCCATCATCCATAATGTGTTCTCTTCTGTTCCTGAATTCGAATCCATTGGCGAAGTCCAAGTATTCGATCGCATAAAACCTGTTGGGTGAATAAAAAACGTATCTACCGACTTCTCTGTCTGAGCAGTTTCATCGACACCCGCCGGCACTAAATCTGCTGGATCGATTTCCCCCGGTAGCGCGGCCCAATTAATCGGGTCGCCGTAGTTCGGTTCAGCCACGGCGGTGCTGGCATCAAATTCCTTGGAAGGTTGACTGTAAGCGAGAAACGCTCGAAAGGCTAAATCGCCACCATAACCGGAGTAATACAGACCTGCCAACGTTAGCGCAATGACCCCAAGGCCGATACCTAGTCGCTTAATTATTCTCATTCTAGTGTGCCTTTTCGAATTCAACTAACGCACTTTTTTAGCTCTAGACTACCTAAACATCGTGCCTAAGCTGGTTTCCTGCACTGTGAGGTGGCATTAGTGTACTCGATAATGGACTGTTAAGGGGCAGATCATGGCTCAGAGGCTAAAGGGAATTTACAGTGCGATCTATTCCCTGTTATAGCTTGAATTTGTTTCGATGTTGCAGGCCGATTATACCGAGATTCAAACGACTCAGAATTCCGAAATCCGATGTGTTAACTTACTGTTCTACCGGTGTCGCAGCCCGATTCGTTCGATTGATCAACTGGATAAAGTAATGAGAACTCCCCTAGTATTTATTGCCATGATTCTGTTCGTTTCTGGATGTAATCAGGGGCCAGAATCGACAGAGAGTTCGGAGTTGGCTTGGGAGTCGCGGCCAAACATACTGCTAATCGTTGCCGATGACTTGGGGTATGGTGATATTGGGGTTAACGGTAGTGAAATAGATACCCCAAACTTGGATCTTCTTGCGAGCTCAGGATTACGCTTCGATCAGTTCCATACCCTCCCAACCTGCTCGCCAACCCGCTCAATGTTACTCACTGGAGTAGATAACCATTTGAACGGCTTGGGCACAATGAAAGAAGATAAGTTGCCTCACCATGAAGGTTTGCCTGGGTATCAAGGGTATTTGAACGACAGCACGGTGACGGTTGCTCAGCTACTACGTGATGTTGGTTATCAGACATACATGTCTGGGAAATGGCATCTAGGTATGGAAGAAGAAAGGAACTACCCATCTGCAAAAGGATTCTCGAATACCTTTGCCTTGCTCAATGGAGGGGCTAATCATTTTAATGATTTAGGGACCAACGCCAATGTGCCAGAGGCTAGCTATACTGAAAATGGAATTCCTGTTGAGCGGCCTGAAGGGTATTCCAGCGATCTGTTTACAGAAAAATTGCTGGGTATGATCCAGGAGGGCGATAAACAAAGCCCGTTCTTTGCCTATCTTTCATTTACGGCGCCGCACTGGCCCGTACAAGCGCCACAGGATGTCATCAGTAAATACGAAGAGGCCTATGCAGAGGGCTGGGATGATGTTCGCAGCAAACGTTTTGAGCGCATGAAGAGTGCCGGTCTGGTGCCGCCGGAATTAGATTTACCCGCGCGATCAAATGACGTTCCTGCGTGGGACACACTATCTGAAAGAGAACAGAAAAACGAAGCGCGAAAGATGGCAGTTTACGCTGCCATGGTCGACAACCTAGACACTAATATTGGCCGCGTTATGCAACATCTAGAAAGCCAAGGTGAACTAGACAATACCGTCATCGTCTTTATGTCTGACAATGGTGCAGACCCATACGATAGATCGCAGAGAAATGCCTACCAAGAGTATTTTGAAGCCACTGGCGTTAATAATGAGTACGAAAATATGGGGGCCGCAGATTCGTATTTGTTTCAGGGCTTAGGATGGGCACAAGTAAGCTCCGTTCATCTAAAACACTATAAGTTCATGCTGAGTGAAGGCGGCACACGAGTACCTTTGTTAGTTTACAATGAAGGACTGGTGACTGACGAGAACGTGCGAGATCAGTTTGCCTCAGTAGCCGATATTACACCGACGTTCTTGGCTTTAGCCGGAGCACAACACCCAGGCACCGAATATCAGGGCAAGCCGGTATTTCCTCTGCGCGGGCGTTCGCTTGTTGACTATATGACTGGTCGATCCGACAGCGCTTACGCTGTGGATGAGGCAGTAGCATTTGAACTGTTCGGCAACGCCAGCATCTACATGGGTGAATGGAAGGGGCTGCGTCTACGTGAGCCTTGGGAGCCTGCCAGATGGAAGCTTTATAACTTAGCTAATGACCCGAGCGAATCGACCGATCTCAGTTCTAGTGAGCCAGAAATATTACAAGTATTGCTCGATAAATATGCAGCTTATGAAAGCGAAAACGGCGTTGTTGACGAGCCAAGTGATGTTACAGCCTATCCACAACTTCCAAGGTATCGAAGCCTTAGTAACTAGATTTTTTAACTATCGGCACAGGTAGAGCATGTCAAATACACAAGTTTCAAAATCTCCAAAAACTGCGTTTTCAGGAACCATTATTTGTATTGGGTCTGCCATTGGTGCGGGGATATTTTCTTTACCAACGGTTTCCTCGGGGATGTGGCTATACTGGTCAATAGCCTGCTTACTTCTTACAGCGTCTGCAACCGCCGTTGCAGCCTTGATGACTCTGCGTGTAAATCTTAACTTTGAGCTTGGCGATAGCTTCGACACTATAGTTAGAGGCACTCTCGGAAGAGGGTGGAATATTTTTAATGGCCTACTGTTTGTCTTTTTGCTTTATATATTGGATTACGCCTATATAAGCGGCGGCGGTTCCATAGTTAGCCAAACTGCTGTCAGTGTTTTTGGTGTGGAGCTTTCCCATGTGCTTGCTAGTTTTGTATTTGCTATTTCGCTCGCTTTCGTGGTTTGGCTAAGCACCTCTGCTGTTTCCAAAGTTGTCGCAGTCTTGATATTTGGCATGATCGTGAGTTTTTTAATGGTCATGTTTGATCTAAGTTTCACCATAAAGTGGTCGAATTTTACTACGGCTAATGCCATCGAGAATGGCGTTCCTCGTTTTTATTATGTTTTTGCGGCGCTGCCTTTTTACCTGACATCTTTTAGCTTCACCAGCGTGGTGCCTAGTTTGGTTGCGTACTACGGGAAACGGTACACAACCATTTCCAGAAGCATTCTTTTAGCATCACTAGGCTGCTTGCTTATCTATCTAGTGTTTCTGCTGGTGCCATTCGGCAATATTCCACGAACAGAGTTTCGAGCAGTGTCTGCAGCAGGCGGTAATATTGGCGATCTGCTTGATGCGTTGATGGGCGGCGGTGCATCTAGATTGTTAAGCATATTTGCAAATGCAGCGATTATTTCCTCTTTTCTGGGAGTCAGCCTGGGATTGTTTGATTTTATCAAGGATAAATTTGATTTCGATGATTCCAAAACGGGACGATTTAAAGCCGCATTGATTTCTTTTTTGCCGCCCATTGTTGGAGGGGTTTTTTTCCCGAATGGGTTTCTGTACGCGATTGGCTTTGCTGGTTTGGTTCTAGCGATTATCGGCCTGATAATTCCACCGCTTATGATCAAGAAAAGCAGGCAACAATTTAAAGAAGCTGACCATGGCAGTTTCGTAAGCAGCAACTTGGTTATTCACACAGTCATAGCTCTTGGTGTTTTTTACGCTATCTGCCACATTTTAGCGATGCTGAATTTGTTGCCGGTATTCAAATAACTCGTCAACGACATTGATTATAAATCAATAAATAGAAGGGAGGTAACATGAGCGCCATCCCCATAGATTCATCGACCCAGATGAAGCATTTGACTGAAGACCCTTACCCTATTTACAAAAGATACCGGGCAGAAAGCCCCGTGGTTCATGTGGCCTCAATAGATCGAACGTTCATCACAAAGTATGACGATTGTCGGTACGTAAAAAATAACCCTGACATCTTTAGTTCCAAAGACTCAAGTGCGCCGATGGAGCGCGCGTTTCAAGCTCAGACTTTGATGAAAAAAGATGGAGACGAACATCAAAGTGAGCGTAATGCGATGGCAATGGCTTATACCCCCAAAAGCATCGTAGATGTTTGGCAGTCCGTACACGCCGAAATTGCGGAGGAGTTCGTTGATCGTTTGCCGACAAAACGAAACTATTGATCTTTTTCCTGTACTCGCGGGCCCATATGCTGCCCGCTGTCTGGCTAAATTATTGGGAATTTCCAATGCCTCAGACAGCAAAATGGAACATTGGTCACAGACATTAATGGATGGGGCGGGAAATTATGGTCGCTTAGATTCCATTTTCGAGCGTTGCGATCTTGCGCACAAGGAAATGAATAGCTGCATAGAAGAAAACACTGAGCAGCTGCTTCGCAATCCCCAGATGAATGCCTTGTCATTGATGGTCAACGCTGAAAATCCAATTCCGACCAGCCAAATCGTGGCCAATATTAAAGTGGCAATTGGTGGCGGCATTAATGAACCGAGGGATGCTTTGCTGACAGTGTTGTATGGATTGCTGACTAACCCGGAACAACTAGATGCGGCAAAGAACGATAGCAGTTACTGGGCAAAGGCGGTTGAAGAGTCCGTTCGCTGGATTGCGCCCATACAAGTTAGCCCGCGCATTGCTGCAATCGATACACAGATAGGTGGTTTTGAAATTAAAAAGGGAACTACTATCAATACCATTCAGGCCTCAGCGAATCGCGATGAAACCGTGTTTGAAGACGCGGACAAATTCAATATATTCCGTGATAAAAAACCGCATCAAGCTTTTGGCAATGGACCTCATTTTTGTCAAGGAATGCACGTCGCTCGCACGATGCTTAAGACTATCCTACCCCTGTTGTTTCAGCGCTTTCCGAATATGCAGCTGACATCAGAGCAAGATGTGCGGTGGTCCGGCTTTGTTTTCAGGGGACCGTTAAATCTACCTGTCACTTTAAAAAATTAGCAGAACCAACTTAATTAAAGGCTCAGTTGGTTCTGGAGGAATATTCATCTAGTCCTCATTGCAATCGTCAATTAGAAACGTCCGCAGCAAACCTTCATTTTGTCACCCGTCACCGCAGAGCTAAGATCAGAAGCGTAGAACAATGCCGCTCTAGCAACTTCTTCTGGATCAACCCAACGCTTAAGAGCTGCCACGTCGGTGTAGTTTTCTCTTTCGATCTCTTCCACTGTGCGATTCTCAGATGCAGCGCGACTTTGTAAAATCCTCTCCATGTTGGCACCCGACACAGCACCAGGCATCAATGCGTTCACCCTGACGTTGTGCGGGCCGAGTTCACGCGCCATGGTTTCAGTGATTCCGATTAAAGCGAATTTGGAGGCTACGTAGGCTGAGCGCATCGGGTAGCCTTGTATGCCCATCAGCGAAGACATATTGATAATAGAGCCGGATTGCTGCTTGATCATTACTTTGGCGGCCTCTTGTAAGCAGTACATAGCGCCAACCAGGTTAATGTTCATACATTCAACCCAGGCCTGCATATCTACCTCAGCAACTGTCGCAATGGGTCCAGGGCCGCCGGCGTTGTTGAGCAGTATGTCGACTCTCCCCGTAATTTCGCAGGCTTTCTGAAAAAGATTCTGCACTTGTCCTTGATCGGACACGTCGCAAACAATGGCGTGACCACCTATGTCTGCAGCTACGCTTTCAATTTGTTCTCTTCGGCGACCAGCGACCACCACAATTGCACCCTCTTGAGCGAATAAGCGTGCGGTCGCTTCTCCAATACCGCTGCCACCCCCGGTTACCAGAGCTAACTTGCCATCTAATTGACCTGCAATGCTTAGATCGCTCATGCCACTACCTCGACAAAATCTCGCCCAGGATCAAATAAGGGCAATTCGGTTTTTCGTTCAAGAATGTAGTCTCCCATTAGCTTGCCGATGTAAGGCCCAATGGTATAACCCCCGCGTACGCAACCTAGGATAAACACGTCCTCATAGCCCGGCAGTTTGCCTGCCAGTGGATAAAAATCAGGAACATTTGCTTCAAATCCAGTCCAAGAGCGCAATATCTGAGCATTCTCAATCGCTGGCAGGACGTGTCTGGCTAATGCTAAATTTGATCGCAGAGAATGCGCGTCAACCTGTCCACGCCCTTGCTCGGGAGTGCCACGACCTTGCCAGCCGCCGCCGATCAACAAAGTACCGTTGGCTTTTTGCTTCATCGTTAACAGTCCAGTTGCATGACCAATCACGGAACGCGTTAACATCGGCAGCCTTTGGGTGACGGACACCGTATTAATGCGTGCCTGCACAGGAAGATCAACGTCCATTAAGGCGGCGAGAGATTTTAACCAAGCACCAGCCGAGAGCAGCAACTTTCTTGCTCTAACGGTTGTGTTGGCGGAACGAATTACATAGCCATCATTACAGGCCTCAACACCAAGCACCTTGAAACCTTCACGATATTGCACGCCCTGTTGCTTCAACCTAGCTCGATAAAATTGACCTGTTAGGGACGAGTTCGCGTAGCCATCTTCAGCACAATAGCTAGCTGCCACTACTCGATCAGCTAAATGAGGCTCGGCCTTTGTGAGCACGCTGTTAGATACAAATTCAATTGGCGCACCTGCTTCAGCCTTGAGCCTCATTCTCTCCTGCAATAATTCGGCTTCGTGATCGGTGAAAGCGAGTGTGTATCCTCCTGTCTTCTTAAAGCCAACAGCATCGCCCATGGATTCCCACTCTTGATGACCGCGAATCGCATAGGGCATTAGCTTTACGCGTTTGATCTGCAAGCTCAGTGTGCCGGCATTTACACCAGATGCTCCTTGCCCTAAATCGCCTTGATCGAGCACTATGGAATTCATACCCCCTTCAGCCAATTGCAAAGCAGAGGCGCACCCCATGATGCCGCCCCCAATACAAGCTATGTCATAGATTTTGTTCACAGCGGTGAGGGCTTCGAAATGGGAAGATCAGAGTAATCGAAATCCCCTGCCAGGGTATTCACAGAGACCGGTCTTAGTGGTGGGCGGGCTGTAGGTGGAACAATCTCGCTTACCGGGCAGCTTTTAGCTTTAGCAATAAATTCTGATATTGCTGTTTGACAAAACTTTCCTCCACAAGGCCCCATGCCAACTCGGACCCCAGACTTGACTGAGGTCGTGCTCTGCGCGCCAAGATTTATTTCGTCTTCTATTTCCGCACGAGTGATGCCCTCGCAGCGACATACAACAGTTTGTGCTGTGGTCAGTTTGCTTAGGCCGGGACGGGGAATACTGAGTTTACTCATTGCTTCACCAAACGTCGCAGCACGTGTGTGTTCTCGCCGCAGCTCATCTATAGGGTGATTAATCTTTGCTCCAAGAAATACGACAGCGGACAGCCCGGCTAACTTTCCATGAGTTTGTGCCGCCAGCGATCCTCGTATTCCTGCTCCATCACCACAAATAAAACAACCGCCCACATTTGTTCGACCGTCTTGCTCCGCTTTGGGAATCCATCCTCCTAAATCACTGCGGTGTTCTAGGGAAATACCGGCAAGTTGAAATGATTCAAAGGCAGAGATCAGTCCGACTACCGAGACTTACACAATCACAGTCGATAAAACTGGGTTCGCCTTGCGGTGACCAATCTTTGCCGATTTTCTTAAACTCTACCCGCGACACACTGGATTCACCTTCTACACGAGTCACCGTGTGGCCCCAGTAAATTGGTATACGATTAACATACAAAGCAGTGATCCAGCGCAGACCGCGAAAAAGTAACCCGGGGCGCAAGCAACATGGCCGGCAGGGCTTTCATCCAATCAAGAAACGTATTCGAAGTTACAACTGCCGCGACTTTTCCTCCCAGTCGCTGCTGTTCGGCGGCCACAAAGAACGCTAGCGGTCCAGTGCCGGAAACAACCATTTTCGACCCTATAGGGATGAGGTCTTGCTTGAATATCGACGTTGCACCAGCCATTCCCACGACGCCCGGCAGCGTCCAGCCAGGGATAGGTTGGACATATTCACGCGCGCCAGTCGCAATCACCAGGCAGCGGCAATTAAGAGAAATCGATACACCCGCGTTCTCATAATGGATGATAAACGCATCGATGCTACGCTCGATGTGCCATACCCGCACACCTGCTAAGTGAGAAACATTGCTTTGCGAGATGGCGTTTCGAATCGACTCGCCAGCGACAGATTCCGGCGTTTCTGGAGCGTGCAGGATCGCTGGGCTTTTCTCACGCCAGACCTGCCCACCCGGGCTAGCTTGTTCGTCTAACATAACCACGCTGAAATCGTACTCAGCAGCGATCAACGCTGCATTACACCCAGCAGGGCCAGCACCAATGACAGCAATATCTGTATCAGTGATCATGCATCCAATTACCTTCTTCCAGAGATTACCTGCAAATCTTGCGACACCGGCAATCGACAGCTTTCGATCGTCTTACCACCGACCTGAACCACACACTCCTGACACAACCCCATGCAGCAAAATACGCCGCGAGGCGATCCATCTGCAGGCGAATCCGATAGATGTAATAGCTTGGCTCGCATTAACGCCGCAGCAAGAGATTCCCCTTCGTGTGCAAGCAAAGATTTCCCATCGAAGGTAAAACTTACCTTAGCGGTACGAACTATGTCGTTCTGATGATTAGGCGCCAATTGGAACATTATTTGTATCGAATCCCCAATTGGTCAAAAGTCTTTTTGATACGATCAATGTCTTGCTGCGTTGCAGCCAGTACAGGGTCGCGCGGCACTCCGGCTGGCAAGCCGATAAGATTCAATGCGGCCTTAAACCCAGCGGGCCACGTTGCTGTGCCCATGAGCATTTCATACAGGGCGGTGAGTTGATTATGTGCATGACGATACACCGGCCCCGGCTCTTTTCTACCAGCGTCCGCCATGTCACTGGGCAGCATATCGGTAAACTCTGGCCCCGTTGCAATGAAACCCGCCGCACCAAGGGCGAAGTTTGGCAAGATAAAATGACAGGGGCCCGTCATCACCGAAAGCTTATCTCCCAATCGCGCCAAAAGCTTAGTGTGATGAAAGAAGTCTCTCTCACTCTCCTTAATGCCTATCACGTTGTGGTGATTAGTTAGAGATTCGATCTGATCGACACTCAGTGAGAATCCAGCTCGACGCGGTGAGTTGTACAACACCAATGGCAATTTGCTTGCGGCAGAAATCTGATCAAAGCGATGCATTACCTCTCGATCACTCGCCTTCAATACATAGGTTTGCGGCATACTGAGCAAAACATCTACACCGCTGTCTTCTGCGGCTTTGACGTAAGCCAGAGAAGAGTCGATTGTAGGTGCAGATATCCCCATCATGATCTTGACTCGCCCATCGGCTTTGTCCTTTGCCAGTCTAGCGAGTTGACCTCGCTCACTAGCAGATAAGGCCCAGCTCTCACCATTGTCACCCGCGATGCAAATAGTAGTTGCGCCGCGCGCAATCAAAAATTCAAATACTTCTTCAAAAGCATCGAACATGATTTCGCCAGTGCTGCTAAAAGGAGTAACAATTGCTGGCACAAAGCCATGGAGGTCAGATTTATTCACGACTATTTATCCAGTAGTTGAAAGATTGGCGAGGAAAACGGTGCCAGTTTGGGCCTCTGTGATGTAAAGATCTTCTGGGGCTTCGCTGTCGAACGCCACTGAGGTCGTCCACATTCCCTCGGGCAGACGAACAGTAAAAATTGGATCGCCTGTGTCATCAAACACGTAGGCCGCACCCGCCTGTGCTTGTGCTACTGCCAACCAACCTAGTTTGTTTGTAGCCAAACCATCGGGTCCTAAACCACCGGACAGCTGCAGATAGGTACCTACCATTGGGGTGCCACTGTCTGCATGTGACGCGGCAAAACGCCAGACTTGGTTCGCGCGGGTCGCTGCCACATAGACCCATTTCTCGTCATGCGAGAGACAGATACCGTTTGAATAAGGAACGCAGTCCAGAACTAGCTGCAATTCAGAGTCCGGTCGCAGGCAATACACACGTCCTGTGGGATCACTAAGGGAGGTTCTCCCACTGTCGGTAAACCAAAGGGTTCCGTCGGCAGCCACGCACATGTCCGATAAGCCAAGGAAGGGTTGATTCTCTAAACCTCGACTGATGACACTTATCTTGGAGTCTTCAGACAGCTGCAGCACACCGAGATCATAGTCAACGGCGACGTGCGACCCATCGGGTGTGATTCGCATGGAGTGAATGACACTGCCCGTTTCATGAACGGCCTGCCAGACCCCATTTTTTGTAATACTCAGCACCCGACCATTGGCGACGTCGGTAACAAACATACAAGTTTCAGTCTCATTGTTCGCGCCAGCGTGTGTAGCAAAAAAAGCCCCTTCGAGAAAAGAATCAATATGCTCGCCCGGCCTTGTCATTTTGGCCCATGCTGAGAGCTCACCCTTATTACGAAATTCATCAGGGAGGCTGTAGATCTCAGTTGCTGTAAGTTGAGTTGTCACTGAACCACACCTTTTTTCATATATGCTCTTATGGTTTGATCTTCGAAACCAAGCTCAGACAATATTGATACCGTATCTTCACCCAAGCTGGGTGCCGGCGCGCGCAGTTTTGGCCCGCCGGAACTCATTTGGAATGCTGCCGTGGGAAGCATGAGTTCATCTTCTGCTGATCGACTAAAATATTGCCGCTCATCAGAGATGCTCATCTTTACTGAGTCGGCCAAAGAAATAATAGGCTCTGCTGGTACTCCTGCTTCATCCAAGATAGCCTGCCACTGCGAATTATTCTTGTCCGGAAAAACTTGCTCCAATAAACCCTTAAGTGTTTCTGTGCTCTGTTTTACGTCTTCCCAGTTGTTAATCGTCTCCAACAGGGAGATATCGTAGCCATGTTCTTTCAGACATCTTCCGAGTTTTCGATATTGAGATGGTTTAAACGCGGCTAACATAATGCGGCCATCTATCGTGTCATACGAAAGTATACCTGCTTCTAAGGCTTTCTCTGCTTCGGGGGCGTGTAGTGCCGCTGCCGCTTCTGGAGCCATCATGGTCAGCGCCACTTCAAGCATAGAGGCCGATATATAACACCCTTTCCCGGTGCGACCTCGCTGAATAACCGCGGCCAGAATAGCAAAGGCAGCCGAGGAGCCAGCGGCGTAGTCGACAAAGGAAACAGCCGGTTTTTGACCTCGGCACTGATCGATAATGCCAGAGGTCGCTTGAATGGTATTGTCATAGGCACCCTTATTGGAGCGAGACCCAGAATCCCCATATCCAGACAGTGAACAGTAAACAAGCCGTGGATTAATCTTACTTAATTCATCAAACCCTAGACCATTGAGCTTCATATACCCGTTTCTATAGTTCTCTACCAAAATATCGCAGTCTGAAACAAGCTGAAGCAGAATCGCTTTGCCCTCCGGTGAGCTCACATCCAATGCCAGCGAACGCTTGTTCCCTCCTTGCACCTGGTAAGTCAGTCCTAGTCCTTGGGAGTTAAGTTCGGGCAGTGGCCCACGGCCACGGGAGCAGTCAGGACTGTCTGGGTGTTCAACCTTAATGACATCCGCACCTAATAGCGCCAATTGGTAACCACAGTAAGGGCCTGCCAACACCTGAGATAATTCGATGACTTTGAGGCCACTTAGAGCGCCTACTTCCTGTTGCTCAGTGTTTTGATGCGCTCTATTCAAAGTAATTGCTCGTTATTAAGTGGTGGTTTAATAAGGATCAAAAAATCCTGTTGCTTATTCCTGTATCCACCCGATGACTCGAGAAATCGGCGAATATACTAATTCAAACATTCATCGAATTTCACAGTACATATTTAGCACAGTTTGGTTGTATTATAGTGTTTGATATATCAAAATATGTTTATTATATAAAACAAATTGGTGATGTCAATTATGTCCGCGCTATTTCAACGAAACCTGCATGCCAATTTACCCAACGTCGTCAAAGGTAAAGGAAATTATCTTATAGATGAGACGGGGAAAAAGTATCTAGATGCCTGTGGCGGTGCCGCTGTGTCATGTTTGGGCCACGACTGTGCCCCTGTAATATCAGCAATAAAGCAGCAAGTCGATAAACTGTGTTTTGCGCATACCGGCTATTTCTCGAATGAACCGGCTGAAAAACTAGCTTCCTGGTTGGTGGATCACGCACCTGCCGGCACTGGGGCTGGGAGTATTATGCTCTTGGGAAGCGGCTCTGAAGCGATGGAAGCTGCGCTGAAACTTGCGCGGCAATATCACTTGGAAAATGGTGAACAAGACAGATCCAAGGTTATCGCGCGCAAACCTTCCTATCATGGCAATACTCTAGGAGCGCTAGCCACCGGCTATCACGAAGGCCGGAGAGCACCTTACGCTCCTCTGTTAAGAGAAACGCACTACATTGATGTGCCTTACCGGTACAGAATGATGCGCGAAGACGAAACAGAAGCTGAATTCGCAGCTCGCCTCGCCCAGCAGTTGGAAGATAAAATTGAGGAATTGGGTGCCCAAAACGTTATGGCATTTGTGCTTGAGCCAGTCGTTGGCGCGACCCTGGGATGCGTCACTTCACCGAAAGCTTACTTTAAAACTATTCGAGAGATTTGCGACAAGCACGGCGTACTCCTGGTATCGCTGATGAAGTTATGTGTGGCATGGGGCGAACAGGCACTACCTATGCTTTAGAACAAGAAGGCATTACTGCTGATATAACCACCCTTGCGAAAGGCCTCGGTGCGGGCTACCAACCAATCGCCGCCGTTCTTACTGCGAAAAAGATCATGTCTGTGATTTCTCAGGGCAGCGGAAAGTTATGGAATGGTCATACATACATGTCTCATGCGGTAGCCGCTGCCGCGGCTCTTGCTGTGCAGGAATACATCGAGAGCGAAAATCTGCATGACAATATTCGAGTGCGTGGGAGGCAGTTAGAGGGGCGTCTACAAAGCGCGTTTTCTGACACATCCGCATGTTGGTGATATTCGGGGTAGGGGTTTATTTTGGTCTATCGAACTGGTCGAAGATAAAGCCAGTAAAAAGCCCTATGCAGCCACTGACCAGATTGCCATAAAAATCGGCGCTGCTGCACTAGAGAATGGAATGATGTGCTATCCAACTCAGGGTTGCGCAAATGGTATTGACGGTGATCATGTATTGCTTGCGCCGTCTTACACATCCAGCGCAGACGAAATCACTACCATCGTCGAACTATTGGAGCGAGCAGTGTCGGTTGTCGTAGGTGACTAAATTAGTGAACAAGAAAATCAGCACTTCAGCGCTGCGCCTCTGCTAGGCTGAAAACATCAGGGAACCATCTCTGTGCCAATGTCGCCAAGGAAATAACTTCATGCGAAGCTGCAAGAAATATCCTAGGACTCAATAGACTCTAAGATCGAACAATGGGCCAACAGTTAACAATAACCCAACTCGCGAGATATATTCAGTGCAGCCTTTTGGATTTCCCGAAGATAGAACTCTTCAATTCGAGCAAAGTCGAAGCCACTGTCGGGGCCGGAAATATTGACGCAGGCTGCTACTCGACCATCATTGCGGATGATGGGAACAGCGATACTAGAACCACCCGGTTCACGAACTCCTCTGGAGACTACATAGCCTTTTTGTCGAATGTCTTCCACTCGCTGCTGCAGCTGCTTGAAATTAACAGGCGTTTGTTCGGTAATAGGTTTCATGTTCAATCCCTTACTAAACTTCTTCAATTCAGCATCGCTAAAACTGGAGAGCAGGCACCAACCAATAGCGGATGCGTAAGCCTCAACACGTGTTCCGGTAATCATATTGGAAACAAACCCGGAACGGGCTTGATGACTATCCAAGTACAGCACCACTTTGTCGTCCAGCACACTCAGGTGCGCGCTGATCTCGGTCGCGTCTCTCAATTTGGTAAGGTGTGTGCGGGCCAGTTCGGTGATAGGTTGCTGATGCAGATACGCAAACCCAAGATTCAAAACACGAGAACCCAAGGTATAGGTAGATTTTTGATCCGCTTCCTTCAAAAAGTCCATTTGACGTAAGGTGTACACTACGCGAAATGCCGACGATCGACTCAATCCCAATTGTTGGGCGATCATACTGAGCGACATCGGTTCATCCGCCGCACCAAGAATTTCCAACACCTGCAATCCGCGTTGCAAGCCAGTCATAAAATATGCAGAGTGATTGGGTGATTGAGTCATTGACGGAGCGTGAGACCAGTACAGCATGTTTTATATATAAAACCATACTACAGAGAAGATGACAATGAAACCAAACACGCAATCTGATTTATTGAAACCAACCAATGAAGATACCGTTGGTCCTTATTTTCCTATCAACTTCTCAGATCCTCTGCTGGAGGACTTAAGCCGATTTGAAAGCGGCATCACGGCGCAGCCTCAAGGTGACCCTATTATTTTGAAAGGACGATTAATCGATCGTTTTGGTGAGTTGGCGAATGGCACCCTGGTTGAATTTTGGCAGGCAAACGCAAAAGGCGTTTATCGATCACCCAAGCATGAAGGGAATTCTGATATTGATCCCTGGTTCTGGGGCTACGGCAGACTTCGGACTGAATCGGGTGAATTTGAATTCAAAACGATCATGCCGGGCCCATGTGCAGGTCGCGCTCCGAATATCACGATTACACTCTTCTCGGATGGCATCAGCCGTATAGTGACTCAAATTTTCTTTGCTGACCAAGCAGGCAACGCAAGCGACCCTTTATTGCAATCCTTAAGCCATGAAGATCGGGCAAAGTTAAGCGCGCGTCATGAGGGAGAGAGCGATTGCGGGTCCAAAATTTACACTATTGACATCGTTATGGCGGGAGAAAATGAGATTCCCTTTTTTGACGATCTTATTAGAGAAGGAGAATAGAATCATGTCCAACTCAGGTAGACAGCTGGAAATTGGCCTAACAGACAACACTTCAGATCAGAGAACACCTCGCAACAGACTCAGATTGATTCCTGAAATTGTTCGCGAGAGCTTCGCACCTTGCATACCGCAACGTGGCTTGTCCCGGCAAAATGAATGGGACTTGACTCGCATCGCTGCAGATTTACCGCGCGCCGAGGGCGTAGCAATTGAAGTCAGTGGCAAATTGCAAAATGAACGCGGCACTCCCATAAGCAACGCCATGCTAGAAATTTGGAACGCTAACCACTTTGGACGCTATCGCCATATTGAAGATCATTCAGACATCCCTCTTGATGAGCACTTCT
Source organism: uncultured Pseudomonadales bacterium (assembly GCA_949430125.1). Taxonomy (GTDB): domain Bacteria; phylum Pseudomonadota; class Gammaproteobacteria; order Pseudomonadales; family Pseudohongiellaceae; genus UBA9145. The sequence continues at coordinate 7,888 of CASQMQ010000007.1, read as the reverse complement.
TAGGTACCGGTCGTGTATTCACTGATATCGAAGGCAATTATACGTTTTGGACTATAAGTCCGGGCGCCTATCTAGCTAGGCCTGACATCGGTCGATGGCGCCCCAAACACATTCACCTTTCTGTAAGTGGCGGCGGCTCTCGCCTGATTACTCAAATGTATTTCCCTGACGAACCGAATAATGCCTCCGATCCTATGGCAATTCTAATGGGGGACGACTTTGAGCGAAACGTTGGCAAGCCCTATGAAACGCCAAAGATCGATGTCGACAGCGGCCTTAGGTTCGACATTATTGTAGGTGGGCGCAATGCCGTGTATTTCGAGTAACTGCCGAGGGGGAAATGTAATCCTGTCATCGATGGCAAGTAGTGCAATAGCATTTGACTCAGGGAAAGTTACAATGATAATTGTATTGACCAGCTTGCTCGGAAAGAAAAAGTCTGGGGAAGAGTAACTGAAGTAGTTTTGGCATTAATTCACTATAGACATATAGCTTATGAAACATAGACAAGTCATCACTATCGTTATTCTACTGCCCTGTCTTTCAATATTCGGGCCATCGGCTGTCGCACAAGCTTCAATCAATAAACCCACTGTAGATCGCTGCCTCGCTGATATTGGCGGTCAAGTGTACGTTGACGACGCAGAATTTATCATGGGTAACGATGCAACATATCCTGAAGAAGGTCCTGCACATCCGGTTAGTGTTTCAGCCTTCTGGCTGGATTCCCATGAAGTGACAAATGCACAGTTTTCTCAGTTTGTAGTAAAAACTGGCTATGTAACTACCGCCGAGAGACCACCTAACCCGAGTGACTGGCCAGCCGATGTCCCTTCAGAATTTCTAGAGGCCGGCTCTACTCTGTTTACACACCTAACTCCAGGAGAACCCGTTGCCAACTGGTGGGCGTGGGTGCCAGGGACCAATTGGCTTCACCCAAATGGACCCGACAGTGATATTGAGGGTAAGGGTAATTATCCCGTGATACATGTTTCTTATGCCGACGCCGAAGCCTATGCCGAATGGGTAGGGCGCTCCTTACCATCGGAGGCTCAATTTGAGCTAGCTGCTCGAAACAAGCGCGATGGTTTATTCGCATGGGACGGTGATGAACTGGCTCCTCATGGACATCACTACGCGAATACTTGGCAGGGGGAATTTCCTCTAACGAATGACTCTCAGGACATGCACTCAGGCCTAGCTCCCGTCGGCTGCTTTGAGGCGAATGATTATGGAGCGTATGACCTAATCGGTAATGTTTGGGAATGGACATCGAATTGGTATGCAGAAAATCATCAACCTGACGATTCAGTAAACCCTGAAGGGCCTGCACCAGAAAATAGTCATAGTCTTTCGAACGGTGATTTTCCAGTTAAGGTAATAAAGGGAGGATCATATCTCTGCGCAGAAAATTACTGCCTAAGGTATAGACCCGCAGCACGACAAGCTCAGGATACAGGCATGGGCACGAGCCACATTGGCTTTCGAACAGTTCTCAATATTCAATAGAAGCACTTTTTTAGTGCTATTCATTCTTGTTAGTAGTTTCGCAGCACCAATTATTGTTCCCAGCAATAAATCACAACTCCCTTCGAGCTTGGTCCTTACAGTTTTTATAGGACTAGTTTGTTTTTCCTCGGGATTCGATAATCTTGATTTTAGTGATGACGATAATTTGATACTCACTAAGTAATCGCAATGACTGTATTCGATGTGCGCTGCTGGATAACTGGTCTTACAGGGATGGAAAGTGACTGAGTGAGGTAGTAGTATCGGATACACTAAATCCCCCATATTTGGATGACTATGAGCTGGATAGAAACAATACCTTATGCAGAAGCGACCGGTCGGTTACAAAAGCTTTATGACCGCGTTAAGGGGCCTGATGATAATGTGGACAATATTATGATGGCGCACAGTTTGCGACCGCATTCGATGGAAGCCCATATGGGCATGTACAAAAAAGTCCTCCACCACACATCGAATAGCTTGCCAAAATGGTACCTAGAGGCAATAGGTGTCTACGTGAGTTGGTTGAATGAATGTCACTACTGTGTTCAGCATCATTTCGAAGGCCTTGTCACAGAGTTGGGAGGGGTGCGGTCTAAAGCAGATCTCATTAAATCTAGCTTTAGCGAAGGCGATTTTCAGAATGCCGTCTCAACAAGAGAGGCGGCGGGTCTTAAATATGCTGGCTTGCTCACGCTTCATCCTTCACAGATCCAACAATCAGATGTCGTAGCACTAAGCGAAGCTGGCTATGATGATGGTGAGATACTTGAGATCAACCAGGTTACTAGTTATTTCAATTATGCCAATCGTACCGTGCTTGGCTTAGGCGTGAGTACAGAAGGCGATGTTCTTGGTCTTGCGCCTCGAAACAATGATGACCCAGATGACTGGAATCATGGCTGATTAATAAAAAGCTTTCCTTTGCATGACATCATTCGGGGCTATCCGCTACGTCTGGAGCACCTAGGCCTCTGTAAACTTAGGAACATTCAGTCCCATGTCCTCATACATTTTTCGATAGCCGGTGTCTTTTACACCTTGGGCAACTTGAGTAAATTGACTACCTTCACCCTCTATACCAAAACCAAACACCAGCCTGTTCAACATCGCAGATAAACCACAGAGATAAATTACATCTGCTAGTGCTTTTTCTGAACATCCCGATGCAAGCACGCTATTCACTGCTGTTTGGGTGATTTTATGAGGTTCCAGCGTGAGCCCTTTCAGGTAATGTGCGAGTGCTTTCATTTTATCATTGGTGGGCGCCGTATCGATGTCATCAAACAGAGCAGCAACCAGTCCTCCCTCTTCGCCATAGACTTGAGCCACCTCATTGTGAAGTTGATAACAATATTGACATTCATTTAGTTTAGAGCAATAGGCTTCCAACACTTCCAGCTCAGCCCTACTAAGTTCAGACTGGCCCAAACAAATTTCTTCAGCCATCCCTATTAAATACCCAGCTTTTTTCCAGTTGTGTCTGAATACATCTGACAGCATTGCATTTTTACCTAGCGATTTAATAAACGACATGCTCTTTCCTTACAGTTGTATTCTGTTAATTCTTACCGAGTAAGAAATAATTTTTACTTTAGGAAAACTACTTTCCATAGACAGGTAACAAATCGAGCATCGCCAATACATGGCAAGAGGCATAAAAAATGCCCATTGCGATCATAAAGTAAATTAATTTGTTTCCGCCCCAGAGTAGGTAAGTTCCTTGTGCAAACATTTTGCGACTACTTTTTACCATTAGAGGTGGGACTATGAGTGCCGTAAAAGCGACCGCCATGCCCGCAAAGCCAATGGCAAAAATAAAACCATCGGGAAAGAAAACGCCACCAACAATTGGAGGAAGAAAAACGATTATCGCTGTTTTCAGTCTTCCCAACGGCGTTTCAGAAAAGTTAAATTTGTCTGTAATAAAATCGAACAAGGCCAAACTCACACCCAAGAAAGACGTAATGATAGCCAAGTTGGCGAAAACACTTAGTAACTTGCCCAACTGTTCGCTGGGCACTACTTGGTTGACCGCAGCCACCAAGACACCGATGTTGCCACCGTCGGCAATAATTGGTAGAAACGCTTGCCGTTGAAGATTGCCCATTGTACTCACTAGCCAGAGTAGATAGACCAGAAAGCACAGGCAAGAGCCTATCAACATGCATCTGCCTATCATGACTGGTTTCTTCCCATAATATTTAATGAGAGACGGCACCATGGGGTGAAAACCAAAGGCGGTCAAATAGAACGGCAGGGCCGCAAAAACAAAAGGCAAATAGCTGTCCTTGCTCCCTTCGTCTGGTATTAGTAGCTGCCTCAAATTTGCGGCTAGGGTCAGGTCAGTGACGGCCAAGAATAAGGAAGCCATCATGCCGACAATCAGAACTGAAATAACACGGTCTACTGCTTTGGTACTCAACCAAACGACAGAGGCCAGCAGTAATGCAAATGTTAATCCCGCAATGACTTGCGAGGGCGAATAGCCGAGTGTGGAGTCAAGAGTAAGAATAACAATGGAGCTACCACCGCTAATATAGGCGTATTCTAGAATATAGAGCAAGAAGGCGAACGAGAGCCCGTAACTGATGTTCCAGTATTTGCCTAGCGTTGCCTTAATCATTGTGTCGTAGTTAGCGCCATCTCTGAAATGGAGGTTTACCTCCATGATCATCAGGGATATGTGATACATACAAAACCAGGACAACAGCATGCAGGCTAGAGTCCATCCGAACCACATGCCGGAAGAAACGATGGGTAGAGAAAACATGCCAGCACCAATTGCACCACCCGTGATTATCGCAACGCCACCCAACATTGAGCTGGCTTTTGTTTTAGTTTCTGCAAGTTCTGTGGCTTTCATAGTTCGAATTCCAGCAAAATCTCTATTCCTTGTTTATTATTACGAATGAGCTAATTCGATTACTTGGAAAAAGCGTTGAGTTTCTCCCTGCTAGCTAGGTAGCGTAAATTGATGAATAAGTCGGGCGGCTAATCGAGCAGTTCTATCGTCAATATCAAATGTAGGGTTCATTTCTGCCACTTCGAGTGCGAGAATTTTTGAGGCGAATTGGCGTTTAAGGCTGTCGATTAATTGAAGAATAATATTGGGATTTACGCCTAAGGCGGCTGGTGCGCTGACACCAGGAGCATATGACGCCGGGAAAACATCCAAGCAAACCGTTATATAAAGATAATCCAGCGATTCGCAGAAGTTTGCAATATCCTCGAAACTCTTTTGCCATGGTTGATTATTGATACTTAGGTCAGACTTCCAATGGACGTTTTTTTCATTGGCATAATTAAACAGGGCTTCTGTGTTAACACTGGGGTTTATGCCGTATACCAGATAATCGAAATTTATGTTCTTATCTTCAGCGTATTGGGCTGCTTGTCGAAAGGGTGTTCCTGATGAGGGTAAGGGTTCGACTGGTCTGAGATCAAAATGAGCATCAAAATTTATTATGCCCAGTTTCGCTGTTGGATGTGCTTGTCTAATACCCTGATAAGTTCCCCAAGCGATTTCATGACCACCACCAAGAATTATCGGTAATGACTTTGCGTTGATCACATCCGCTATCTTGCTGGCGAGATTTGATTGCGCATCTTCTAGCAAGTTTTCGATGCAGTCGATATTTCCCAGATCGATGATCGGCTTTTCGCCAGGATAGATTAAATTTGAGAGCATTTTGCGTATTTGATCTGGGCCCGCGGCCGCGCCAGTTCTTCCTTTGTTTCGCCTAACACCTTCGTCGCAATTAAATCCTATAATACAATGGCAATCAGGTTCTACTTTTTTTGTTACTTCTACAACTTGATGCCAGCGAGAATTGTCGGAAGGGTCGCTTCTGCCTTGCCAAGGTGAATTATTCATTCACTACTGCTCCTGCCTTAAAAATCAGTGTAGGTTTGACTAGGTTCATTCCGTAACAAAGCTGGGCGGGGGTTTCGATTGGCCAAAGTACAAGATCGGCATCAAAGCCAAGTTGTATTTGGCCTATTTGATGATCCATTCCTAAGGCCTTGGCAGCAAATCTTGTAACTCCTAACAAAACCTCATAAGGCGTTAGTTTGAATTGAACACAGGCAAGATTCATCACATTGAGTAAAGACGCAATGGGTGATGAACCGGGGTTGAGGTCTGTGGCTATCGCCATGGGTAATTGGTGCTCCCTTATTGCCTCTATAGGTGGTAGTTTGGTTTCACTTAGAGAGTAAAATGCCCCAGGTAATAATACTGCCACAAGATCTGCGGCCTTAAGTGTGGGGATATCGCCTTCATCTAAGTGTTCCAAATGGTCAACGCTTAAGCCGCCGTATTCTGCGACTAAATTGGCGCCCTGCAAGTTGGATAATTGTTCTACATGACCTTTAATAGGCAGGTCGTATTTCTTTGCTGCTTGGCAAATAATTTCGCACTGGGAACGGCTAAAGCCGATACCTTCACAAAAAAAGTCGACGGCATCTGCTAACCCCTCCTTGTGCACCGCAGGTAATACTTCGTCAACTAGGTACTGTATGTAGTCATCTTTTTTTTCAAACTCTTGAGGAAGTGCATGCGCGCCCAAAAAACTTGTTCGAATGGTGACTGGATGATTTCTCTCTAGGCTTCGTGCAACACGGAGCATTTTTATTTCATTCTGCGTATCCAATCCGTACCCGGACTTTATCTCGATAGTCGTTACACCTTCTTTGAGCAAGCTTATCAGCCGAGGTTGGGATTCTGCTCTAAGGGATGTCTCATCCAAAGATCGAGTTGCCGAAACGGTACTGACGATACCGCCACCTCCTTGAGATATTTCTTCGTAGCTGGCTCCATTTAATTTCATTTCGAATTCAGTGGCGCGGTGGCCGCCATAGACAAGGTGGGTATGACAGTCGATTAATCCTGGTGTTAGCCATTGGTCCTCACCATCAAAACGAGCCTTCGCTTGGGGGTAATCATCCTCAGCCGATCCCATCCAGACAATTTTTCCATTTGAGATAGCAATCGCTGAAGCATCTGCAGGCGTAGAGAGGCTCTCGCCAGACATTGTGGCTATTCGGACGTTATAAATGAGTGTGTCTACTTGCTCAGATTCTAAGTTTTGCATCCCGTACTCTAGACTTTTTGGTTTGAAAATGAGTCTACTTGTATATACAGGAGTAGACAAGTAATAAATGAATCAGTAGACTGACGCTCCTAACTGAAGGAGTTTCTGGTGCAAGCAAGATATCTCACTATTAAAGACTTTGTCACTGATCAGATAGAGCGAGGAATCTGGGAGCCCTCAGAGAAAATTTATTCTGAGAATGAGCTTGCCGTAAAGTTTTCGGTGAGTCGAATGACAGCTCGCAAAGCCATTGACAGTCTCTGTTCTGAGGGAGTACTCGTACGAAGTCAAGGTTTAGGCACCTTTGTTGCTGACCTTAGGCCCATGAGTTCACTCTTAGAAATACGCAATATTGCTGACGAAATTGCCAGTCGTGGACATCAATATTCTGGTCAGGTGATAGATGTACGGTCGGTAATCCCCGATAAGAGCCTCGCGAGATTGTTGGATGTGCCGGTTGATTCTGCGGTTTATCACAGCTGTTTGGTTCATCGTGAGAATGATATAGCGGTGCAATATGAAGACCGATATATTAACCCGAAATTTGCGCCGGATTATCTGCAACAAAATTTCTTAGATCAGACGCCGAATGCCTATCTCTCAAAGGTTGCACCGTTAACAGAAGCTGATCACGTAGTTGAAGCTGTCTTGCCAGACGATAATATTGTCTCGGCCCTCAATTCAAATTTTCCCTGCTTAAAGATAACCAGACGCACTTGGTGTAAGAGGGGCATTGTCAGTGTTGCCTATCTCTATCATCCAGGCGATAAATATCGACTAGGTGGACACTTAACATTTTAGGGTGATGATTATGCCAGAAAGTAATTCCGTTTCAAAAATGAGTACAAGAACAGATACAAGCCGAGTGATAAGGGCGAGTCGCGGGACTGATTTATCGGCGAAAAGTTGGCTAACAGAAGCGCCTCTAAGAATGCTGATGAACAACCTTGACCCGGAAGTTGCAGAACATCCAGAGTCACTGATTGTTTATGGAGGCATTGGCCGTGCGGCCAGGAATTGGGAATCCTATGACAAAATAGTTGAATGCCTGAAGCGCTTAGAAGCTGATGAAACTTTGTTGGTTCAAAGTGGGAAGCCAGTTGGTGTATTCAAGACTCATGCTGATGCGCCAAGAGTGCTAATCGCGAATTCGAATCTTGTCCCCAGGTGGAGCACGTGGGAGCATTTTAATGAACTCGATAAGGCCGGCCTCATGATGTACGGCCAGATGACAGCTGGATCATGGATCTACATTGGATCTCAGGGCATTGTTCAGGGCACAT
>CASQMQ010000006.1 GCA_949430125.1 uncultured Pseudomonadales bacterium | reverse complement strand
CCCGAACCGCAAAGCTAGTATTGGTTACCTGGCCTATATGATAAAATATGCTATCCCCGCCGTTGCATCGTATATTCGATGTTGGATGCTGGGCAGAGTGGCAAGCTCTAACTCATTCTTGAATCTTCGAAAACTGATCTTATCTTAGATAGGAGCGAACCTAAGGAAGCTGGCACTTGCTTGTTCCTCGAGTTAGCGTATCTCCTAAACACGCATTTATACGGAAAGGTAGTCATCTAAATGAAAATACTTACTTACATGCTGGCCGGATTGCTTTTTGGTGCAACGGCTACTGCGCAAATCCCTGACTACAGTCAATTCAAGACCGATGACGAAGAAAATAATATAGAGATCTTTAAGTCGGTAAGCCCCTCGGTAGTTAACATTACTAATTCCCGCTTGCTTCGATCCTTCTATTCATTCAATCCGCAGGAGGTACCGCAGGGCAGTGGCACAGGCTTTGTCTGGGATAAAGAAGGGTACATAGTGACAAATTACCACGTAATACAGCAGGCAGATCGCGTGACTGTTACTCTGCAAGATGGGACGAGCTACGCCGCTTCAGCGGTTGGGGTAGATCCCGACAAAGACTTGGCGGTATTGAAGATCGATGCGCCTGATGCTGAGCTAGTTGCGGTGCAACCTGGCGATTCCTTACTGCTAGAAGTCGGCAGAAAAGTCATAGCTATTGGTAACCCGTTTGGCTTCGATACTACTATGACAGTAGGCATCGTCAGCGCGCTGGGCCGGGAAATCGATTCTGTAAGTCGACGTAAGATACGGGACGTCATTCAGACAGATGCCGCGATCAATCCTGGAAACTCAGGCGGGCCGTTGCTCAATTCCCTCGGTCAGTTAGTTGGTGTCAATACGGCGATATACAGCCCGACTGGTTCAAGCTCAGGGATAGGTTTCGCGATACCCGTTAATACCGTTAAGCGTATAGTCCCTGAGCTTATCGCCTATGGCAGGGTACAAACGCCTGTTATGGGAATTCGGCAGGTTCCACAGGCAGACTACTATCGCGGTCAGTGGGGGATTGAGGGTGTCATCGTGTTGGATGTTTTCCCTGGTACCGATCTTGAGCGTCTTGGAATGCGTGGCTTAACTCGCGATCTGCGTGGTCGGATTCAGCTCGGCGATGTAATCATAGAGATAGACGGTCAAACGGTTCGCAATGAAGATGATTTTGCAGATGTATTAGAGCAGCGCAGCGCCGGCGACACGGTCAAGGTGAAGACGTTAAGAGATAGCCTGATTAAGGAGTATGAGGTCGAATTGCTGTCGCCTCGCAATCGCTAACGATTTGCAGTCCTTAGACGAAGAGCCAAGCAGTCACTGTAGCTATCGGTGCCTGCGTGGATTGCGAACCGTCAGCAGCGAGCGAACTAATAAGTCATACTGAGGAAAATCACTCTAGGAACTAGACACTAAATGCCAATAAATACGAACAACCTAGCTACCCAAAGCTGGGCAATAGCTGACCTCCTACGAGGCGATTTTAAAGAAAGCCAGTATGGACGTATTAATCTGCCATTTAACCTACTGCGCCGCTTAGAGTGCGTTTTAGAGGAGACTAAGCCTGCAGTCTTAGTCGAGTACGAGAGAGTTCAGAAGATGGGTATCTCAGAAGAAGCCCAAGAAAAGCTGTGTATATAGGAAGTAGTTAACGACCAGTCCATTTCGGTTTACGCTTCTCGATAAACGCAGCTCTTGCCTCTTTGCCGTCCTCGCTGTCAAAGGCAGCGGAAAGAGCCTGCAATGCCGTCTCCGGAACATCTTTGAAAGGCATATCTTCCATCTGGTACATCAAATCGCGAGTGCGTTTTAATGCCAGGGGCGACATCTGGCAGAGTTTCAATGCTAATTCTTCAGTCGCGCTGGCGAGCTCTTTGGCGGGTACGACACGAGTAATTAAGCCTAGCTGATAGGCTTCCTGTGCGCTGATTGGTTCCCCTGTGAAGATAAGTTCCGCAGCGCGCATACGCCCAATTAATCGCTGCAAGAACCAAACATGCATGCCAGGCGGGCCGGCTAGATTGGGCACACCGGGATATCCAAAGTCGGCATCGTCTGCGGCGATAACCATGTCACAGGCGAAGGCCAGCGTGCAGGCGCCTTCTCTAACGTAACCATGCACAGCCGCAATGACGGGTATGGAAAGGCCGCGCACGATCTTCAGTGTTTCCACGTAAAACAGTCGCAGAAACTGCTCCATGTCGGCGCTTTCGAACTGCATTAAATATTTTAGATCGACACCAGCAGAAAGCCCTTTCCCGGCTCCGCTCAAGATAAGAACTCTCGCATTCTCATCGGCATCTGCAGCTCGCAGTGCGCGGTGATACTCGAGAGCAGACTCTTCATCAATTAGATTGAGTGGCGGCTTATCGAGTTCTATTCGTGCTATGCCTGATTCGACTGAATAGTTGAGAGTCTTGTAGTTGGTTTCAGTCACTCGCACTTTCCTATTAGATGCTCATATTAAATGGCAGACTATTTGCTGCCTGCCTTGCTGGCTAAAGGAGTATCTGTGAGTCGATAGCCGCCATAGTTTGTAACGCTCTAGCCTCCAGTTCCTGATCGCTGGCGCTGCTCACCGGATGGTCGATTATTGCGAAGGCATAGCCTGGCATGCCTAACACCTTCGCCATGAGTTCGGCGGCACTGACGAAATTACTAGTCATCACACCTACCGCGGGTGTACCCACTCGCTCGCTGCTAATTGCGTCATGCAAACTGCACGACGAGCAGCTGCCTCAGTCACCTAGACCGGTAATAGCCAGATCCCAATTCCTAGCCTCATCGATGATCTCGTCCTCAGCGGGCGCGCTATAATTAGACTTAGTTCGCAGGACCACCTGGGCTACTTGATAACGCTCTCGAAGCAGCCTATCGACATGAGCGAAGAAGCCAGCCGTTCCTTCCTTGCCGTTGGAGATGAGCCCAACAGTCTTGCCCGCTAGGCTGGTCAGCCGTGGCGCTGGCTGCATAGTTTCTACCACTGCTTCGCTGGTAGGATTCAATACGCGAATTGTCATATCTTTACTTCCTTTAGGGATGACCACATGGCCACATTATCTTATTTGGTTTGCGGCGGTGGCTCGCAATCTAGACAGACGCCAATAGCCGCCGTAACGGCCTGGCTCTTGGTGCCCAGCCAGGGGGGAATTATCGCGCCGAATCCGCCCGCAGGTCCGCCAGCCGCAACTAACAATAGATGGTCTGGACTGGGCAGCGCGCAATATTCAGTATCGCCCTTATCGCGTATTACAGAACCTTTACCCACGGTTGACCATTCCGAGCGCTTAATGCGGGCTTTCTCGAACAGGTAATTGGCGATCTCTTTTCTACCCCAACCAGCCACGCGCATATGTTCTCGGTGCTGCGGAGCCATGACCACCACATAGTTACCCGACCAGATGGAATAGTTACGCATGTTGGCGCGCATCTCTGCAGCGTAGGTATCCAGTATTTCTTCGGGCTTGCTGGTCCACTCGTTCATGATCTGGCGAGGGGCACATGCGGCAAGCACCGTGACTGCCGATGCATCCTTAGGTATGTCACGGGACTCGGCTAGGGATGACCAATCGCTACCCTCTTCATCTTCCGCGATGCAATAACTTATCTTGCCGGGATGGCCAAGAGTAGATCGATCAATAGCGCCAGGACTCACCTGTAATATATTGATCAGAGCGAGCCGTATGGCTCTGCCGATAACCGAAGTCGCGCGGTCAGAGCTGCCCAGCACATTGAAATCGCTACGGGAGCCAATCTCCTTCCTGATGGAGCCATTCAAAATAACGAGAATCGCACAGCCGCCAGTGCTGGCCGTTGTGCCGTGCAATAGAAATTCGTCTTTGAGCATTGCCATCATTGCTGCGACTACGACGGGGAAATGCGCAGGTAGACAGCCAGCCATAACCGCATTGATCGCCAGCTTCTCCGCCGTGATGGCTCGCTCTCGCACTGGCTCGATACCAATGATCTCGTTAGCGGGCATGAGGACCCAGTCTAGGCAGGCCTGCACGGCTTCGGGGGTAGGCGGGACTATTGGAAAGCCGTCTGTCCAACCCCTGCTATGGTAAAACTCCTGCGCATCGCCGGCATCATCGAGGTCGAAATGTTGCGATTCAAAGGCATCAGGCATCGCGTTCAAGGCGGGCTTCATGGTCGTGATCTCCGTTATTCAGGATTAGTAATTCGGGGTTAATAGTCACTTAATCAGGTGGCGCCTATCTGGCGAAAATTTTGAATAGCAGCGTCGTCATACCCCAGCTCCCGCAAGATGTCGTCGGTGTCGGCACCCAGGCAAGGACCGGGCTGATTGGGAATGGGGTCCGTCATTCGCACCGGGCTTTGCATATTTTTAAGGTCAGGCCGGTTCGGGTGCGCGGTGGTGACTATGCCCGCTCGGTCTAGTAAAAAGGGATTCTCCAGCGCATCGGCGAGACCATAGACCGGCGCACATGGCACATTACCACCCAGTATAGACATCCAATGCGCCGTTGACTGCGTCGATAATTGAGCGTCGAGCATTTCAGTTAACAAGTCCCGATTTTCTCGCCGGGCTTGTCCTGTCTTGAACTCTTCCCGTCCCGCCAATTCCTGTGCGCCAATACGCTCACAAAATATTTCCCAAAACCGATCCGATTGGGCCATTACAAACAACCAGCCATCACCGGTTTTGAATAATTGGGAGGGTGTTACGGTCGGATGGGCCGAGCGCGGAGAGCGGGTAGTCTCGATGCCTTCGTTCAGGTACCAGGCGCCGACGTAGTTTAATTGATGCGCCGCCACATCGAACAAGGAGACGTCGATATCGCGGCCCTCACCAGTCTCGCGTGCTTTCATAATTGACGATACCAAGGCGAGGGAAGTGGTGAGTCCAGCCAAGTGATCGATGATCGATAGACCCATGCGCGCGGGCGGCCCATCTGGTTCACCGGACATGAAGAGATAGCCAGTTTCGGCCTGCATTAAATAATCAAAGCCGGGCCAGTCCCGTCGCGGCCCGTCACGGCCGTACGCGGATATTAAACCACAGACAATTTTCGGATTGTGGCCCTTGAGTTGGCCATAAGTAAGGCCCAGTTTTTCAGGTTGATCGCCGCGTAGGTTGCACAGCAAAGCGTCTGCCGTTGACACAAGCTTGCCGAAAATTTCTTTGCCCTGGTCGGACTTGAGGTCAAGGGTCAGCGAACGTTTGTTGCGGTTAAATGCTTGGAAAGACAGGCTGTCCAGGTTACCTAAATCACCCCCGGGGCCCATCTGACGGATCGGGTCGCCCTTCTGCGCTCGATTTTCGATCTTGATGACTTCGGCGCCCAAATCAGCCAATTGCAAGGTACCGTAGGGACCCGCTGCGTAATGTTCGACCGCGATGACGCGTACACCCTCCAAAGGCAACATCAGGCCGGGTTCCGCGAGACTATACGTACCAAAATGATGACCCGCTGCATTTCATTGATGCCTTCGCCGGTAGTGCTCTTTAATGCCAGAACCTTAGTCGGCATCGATAATCGCTTGCTGCACTGCTTTCTCATAATCGCTCTGCACTGCTGAAACTAGTCTATTGAAGTTGACCCAATTTTAGGATGGGCCATCAACCATTCCACCACAGTCGTGCTGAATGAGCCTGAGAGTGCGGGAATATGTGCGCCATCAGTGATGGTCCATAATTCAGCTGAGCCGCCGATTCTGCAGTTATTATCATAGCGAACAACGATCGAATCTAAGCCCGGCAAATTGCGGTCAAGATCAAGCTGCGCGACCTCGGATCCATCAATGTCGCAACCATTGTAACCAGCCCAACGCTCCACTGTTTCAACCGCACTTGGATAGATATTCCCTCTAAGATCGCCCCCTTCATAGGCAATGGCATTATCATCAGTCCCGTGAATATGAAGTATGTGAACAGGGTTTACAAGTGCTGGGCCCGCTACCGTAGCGCCGGCTCCGGTTAAACTTGCGACTGCGGCAATTTCCTGAGAATTCTCAAAGGCGGTTCGATACGCCATGAAGCCGCCGTTTGAGTGGCCTATTAAATACACGCGATTGCCATCAATATTATATTGGGACTTTATTCTGCTGATGATAGTCATTAAGTAATCTACATCACTTATCTGACTACCCTGAAAATTGCAGCAGGCATCAGAAGCGTTCCAGAACCATGCCTGATTACCTTGAGTTTCTCGCTGACCATTAGGGGCAGCGAACAAGTATCCATAGTTAGTCGCCAGTGCGCTAAATTTCATGTAGGCGTCCTGTTCGGCACCCGCATTGCGACCATAGCCATGTAACAAAAGAACTAGGGGGGCAGGAGTTGAGGCTTCGTAGCCAGCAGGAACAGTCAAGGATAATTCTCCTCGTCCTGTGTCAATTGATTGCGCTGCAGCGAAATTAACGCTTATCAGTAATGCCAGGGATAGGCAGTTGATAACTATTTTGCCCATGTGCAGCTCCTCTTTTTTTCAAATTTAGCAACTTTTGAATTAGCAGTAGTCCGCGTAATCAAAGAAAAGAAAGGGACACTTACAGTTTAATGGCTTAAAGATCAGAGGAAGGGGCGCCAATGGTTTAGTTACACTATCAGCACCCCTTAAAATTCCTGGCTAATCCATAATCGCTTGATGCACCGCGTTCTCGAAATCTCTCTGCACCTGGGGAACTGGCTGCTGAATCATGATGACTCCAGTGAGCTCTTCCGCCGGGTCACTCCAAGAGCGCGTACCTAAAGCGCCACCCCAACCAAACGCTCCCTTTGAGCGACGCTCATTAGATTCCTCAGTAGTTGCTACGGTATAACCAAAACCTTGGTCACTAACCCCTGGCATGGCATTGAATAGATCCCCCACTTGATTGCTCGACATCAACTCTACAGTTTGAGGCTTTAACAACCTGTTGCCGAAGAGTTCTCCGCCGTTTACCAGCATCTGCTCGAAGAGCAGATAGTCGCCTGCTGTACTTTTAAGTCCATAGGAGGCCCCGAAATAAGTCGAATGACTCGTATCATAGATAGCCGAGTTAGGCGGAGTAGCGGCGTCGCTGCCGACGATATCGATAAGACGATCCTGATATTCTTCGGGCACGTTCCACCACGTGTCGTTCATACCGAGAGGCTCGAATATGCGCTGCTGTACGAATTCATTAAAAGATAAACCAGATTCGATTTCAATAATTCGTGCGATTACATCCAGTGCGGTGGCCGCGCTGTACCGCCAACGATCTCCGGGCTGAAAATCTAGCACAATGTCGCCGTACTTCGGTACGTTCGTGGCAAGCGAAGTACGTGTATCTAACCACATAATCGCATCCTCCGAGATAGCGCTACCTAAGCCTCCAGAGGCGATCCCCGATGTATGTGTGAGTATGTCATGCACCGTAATCTCGCGCTCGGCGGGTACCAAGCGGTGCTCAGGAACGTTGGTCGGGAGAACGAAGGGGGGACTGATATCCTCATCCACGGGATCGCGCAGTACAGCAACCTGCATTTCTGCAAATTCTGGAATCCACTTGCTGACTGGATCGCTAGGCTGAATCAATCCCTGCTCTATCAACATCATTGCTGCAACACCAAGTATAGGCTTGGTAGAACTCATCATTATGAACAGAGCATCCTCCTGCATGGGTTTGTCATCGGTTACATTCATGAGCCCATGCGTCTCGAGGTGGACTATTTTGCCGCGCCTAGCAACGGCAGTAACAGCGCCCTGAATAGTGCCTGCATCAATATGTCCTTGTATAACATCGTTAATGCGATTTAGTTGTTCTGTAGACATGCCGACTTCTTCAGCGCTGCTCGCCCAGGGCAAATCATCCGCAAAGCTTAAACCGCTGAACCCACAGAAGACTAAAGTCAGTAAAGGCAGAAATCGCTTGCTGGTGAAATAATTTTCCATTATCTAAGACCTTATTTCCTTTGATTTATTTGTTAGCTGTTGGCCAATGTATCACTAGCCTTCAGCCTACATTTTTTTCTTGCCCGTAAAAGTACCCATGGAATTCCCTTGCACAATAACTGAGCCTTTAACCGTACCGTCACTTTCTAACTCTCCTCGGTAAGTTATGTCCGCGCCCAGCGCAGCACTTGGGAATGTAAATTCGAAATTGTTACCCTCATAGGTTCCAGCAATTGGTCCATTTGCCAGTTGTCCAAAGTAGTTTCCGGACATTTTTCCTCCGGCTTCTTGAGCCAGTGTAATCTCTGCATTTCCACTACCTGCATCGCCTAATACAACGGCAAAAGCCCAATCGCCACTTACATCAGCAGATGCAAGTTGTGCGAAAAGTGAAAAGGTAAAAAGTACTAGTGCGTTGCGAATAATTATTCTCATTTTAAATTTCCTATAGGATTCAGATGGAACTGAAAATTAAGTAAATAGTCATTGGATATAGAGTAAAAATCGGTGTGTGGTTTTACTCTATGCCCTTCTGCTCAGCATTATAAAACTGGCACTACTCGGTATCTACTCAGCAATTTCGACAGATTCTGGTATCAGTCGAGCAATCTGGCTGCCTTCGATATGCTCAAGCAGAAGAAATATCTCGCCATCTACGCCCGACTCTATGTCCCGCACTCTGGCGAAGTCATCCAACAAGATTTCCTGCTCAATCTCTCTTCTTCCATCAATACTGATACGGAAGAGTTCTCGCGATTTTAAGGTGCCCATCAATACGTCGTTCTTCCATTCAGGGAAGGCATCACCTTGATAGAAAATAAAACTGGACACCGCAGGTGACGGTGTAAAATCTACGATGGGCATTTCAATATCTTCGAGTCGAAAGAACTCTAATTCATCCCTACCATAGTTCACTTCGGAGCCAGAGTAGTTGATGCCAAGACTGTGTAACGGCCAACCGTAATTACCGCCAGGCTCAATGATGTTGAGTTCGTCTCCCCCTCGCGGGCCATGTTCTGTGCTCCACAATTCATCACTGAGCGGGTTGACTTCTAAACCCTGAGGACTACGATGCCCCCTGCTCCAAATACTATCTAGAGCACTGTCATCGCCAACATAGGGGTTGTCCTCGGGAATGCTGCCATCAAGATTGACGCGGTGTATTTTCCCCCAGGGTAAGGCCAGGTCTTGCACACCTGACATAGTATTGGGGCTCCTGGCACCTATTGAAAAGAAGAGATGTCCTTCACTGTCAAAGGCTGTTCTTCCGCCAGCACCGATGTCAGAGCCGATTTGATAGCTTGCCTTGTCGAATTCGATGATAGTTTCCTGGTCAACCCATTGATCACCTTCTATTCGGCCTCTAACAACTTTGTTCATGCTCGCTGCACGGTTAAATTGGCGGCTCATGGTATTACAATCTTCGCAGCGGTCTGAAAAGTGCAAATAGATCCAACCGTTGTCAGCGTAGTCAGGATGCAGTATTACTTCCAGCATCCAGCCAACACCAGCACGGGGATTTTCCTCATTGTGATAGGCCTTTGGCGTGCCCTGAATCATTGTGGACTGTTGGCCATCGGCAGAGATCAAGCGCAGCCCTCGTGTTTTCTCGGTAACGAGAAACTGTCGGTCTGGCAGAATCGCCATTGAGAAAGTAAGCTGATCAAGCCCTTCGACCACCGGCTCCACCGTAAATGCATGTTTGTTGCTGGCGACAACACCTTCAGGGAACTGCATTGGAGTACGGACATTGAACTCACCGTATGGCATCGAGTCTCTTTGCTCAACGATGAATACTGCCAGTGTTCTTATTTGAGTTGTGGTAAGAGTCTCCGACCAAGCAGGCATTCCTGCATCGGGATAACCCTCTGCGATACTGACAGCCACTTCTTCAAGTGACTGGCCGTGGAGAAGATCGCTACCCACAAGCGGCACACCAATCGCTTCTCCTTGTAGTTCATTACCATGGCAGACCGCACACTCTTGCTCATAGAGGGCCTCGAAGGCCGGGGCACGTTCTGCGGCGGCGTAAAGATTGCCCGTGCTAACCGAAATTAAAGACACGATGAGCAGAACAAAAAGAGAAATGAAGAGCTTTCTAGATTCAGTAGAGTCTTGTGAAACACAATGCATAAGGGTTTCCTAAAAGTGATCTAATGTAATTAACTAACGGAGGATGCTTGCTTACTGAGCAAGGGCATCCCTTTCGGCTCTTCTGGCACCTGCTAGTATTCCAGGTAAAGAGTAATTCCCTTCGTGGCAGGCATATTCGAACAACGCCGTCTCTTTATAGAAAGAAAATTCTCCACCCCAGGTCTGGGTGTAGATAGCTGGATCTTCCACTGTAAATTCATAGAAAATTTCATCGTCTGACCAGCGAGTCATTCGCTCGGTAACCTTTCCTGTGGGTGAGATGTAGGAGCCTTGTAGTGGATAGGTATTGATGGTTTCAATAACCAGCGTATTGCCCTCGTATCTGGCTATGGAATCACCGAACCAAGGCTGAAGATCTTCATTATTGTGTTCGTCAGCAAGTGGAATGATGCGCACCTCATGGCCCATTTCCGACATGAGCAGGACATGATCGTTAGTTTGTACGAATTGGTAATTATTGTTGTAGATGCCGTTTTGCATTACCGGACCTATTATGCCGCCGAAGGCAATGCAACGTTCGGAAATAGGTCTGGTCTCAGGACCATCGAAACTACCAATTGTTGGTAAGTGGGATGCTCTGCGAAGTGCACGACCGCCTTCTTTATAGGGAATCCGGCCATTGGCAGGTTCGGTGACCCAGGAGCTGCGAAACTCACCCTTAACCAACCCCATGGTAAATCCAGTATCGACCCAAAATGCGTTATGCCCGCGCGACCCGAACGCTGCCGCACCCTCCTCAGCTTCGGTTATTGCGTTGTTCTGTTGCTGCCTGTCTAGACTCATCCAGAAAGAACCCTGAGCCATTTCATAGGCTACCTCGTCACTTAGTACGAGTCCGTCAATCCCAGGCCTTCTTTCCATGCGGGTAATGGAGCGATTTGTCCAAATACCCTGAAAATCCGGCGCGCCGAACTCTGTTAGTTGGGGCACGTAACCGGGGGCTTGAGAGTACGCTAAAGGCGCTATGGCCAGCAGTGTGAGTACAACGCTCGTGTGTAGATTCTTAAAATTAGGCATAAATAGTTCCAGTTTTATTGAGCGCATGAATCCTAGTCGTACTTGCATCATGCAGAGAGCTAAGTAAGTAATTCTCAAATAATGAGCCAGCCTCATTATTGACGACCTATATAGTGCAAAGGTCCTTTAGATGGAATCAGAATACTTAGTTTCGAAACAACAATCAAACTAAGTCACTTGCTTTATCTGAGTTCAGCGTCCGTTGTCCGATAATTGAGCCGAACTCATTTCTGTGGCATATTGGCGGCTATCCATAGACTAAACACCGGAGCGCACACTTCTTTGAGCATCGCTACTGTCACGAAAATACGACGGCCTTCTAAACAACAGCGGATCGACACTATTGTAGAGTCCGCACGAAAAGTGTTCTGTTCCTCTGGTTTCGAAAAGGGATCCATCGATATGATTGCGAGGGATGCGGGTATAGCGGAAGGGACGATTTATCGCTACTTCGACAGCAAGCGCGGCCTACTCGATGAAGTTTTGCGCCGTCACTACTCTGTACTGTTTGACGACGTCCAACATACATTGCCGAACATTGAAGGACCCGGCAACCGGCTACGCTATTTGATTCGTCGAACTCTTCTCATGATTTCTGAAGATCGCGGCATGTGTGGGCTACGCACACTTCACGCGCGCCAAGCAAATGACGAACGTCCATCACTCGCACGAGATCAAAACCTCAGAATGGCGGTTTTGATGGCGAATGAAATCAAGGCGGGTATGAAGGACGGCTCATTTCGCTTAGACACTTCACCAAGCATTGTATGCTACATGATTGGTGGTGCAGTCGAGTTGACCGAGTACTCCTATCATGAATACTGGAAAGGCGATTGATATAGACAAAGTAACGGAATCTATTTGGCGAACGATCCACAGCGGCATGAGCTCAAGCGATGCAACTGCAGAATCACTTACCGGTTTAGTCGAGCGGTTTGAGCAAGCCGCCGACCGATTGGACTCCGTGTGAATTTTTGATCAATTGCTGAGCGTCGTAAAGAATGAAACACTGCTGAATTACCCTAATTGCAGCTCGTTTTTGATACGATTGGCTGTAACCATTGTTTTATTATTTCAGGCAACGGCATTAGTCAGTTCGATATGGAATTAGGAGTAGTGTCTCTATCTGAAGTCACAGTTCAGATAACCAAGTTTAGAGAGTTCAACGCTATTGGGGCGCTTAATGAGAACGCTCAAACTCCCGATTGCAGCGGTATGTTTGAAACGGCAACGGGCGCGTATACGGATATTATTCAGACCGACACTAGCATGCTTGAAACCACATGGAGCTTAATTGATCCCACGAATTTGATTCTGAAGTTAGACAGCTTTAAGGAACTGACTGCTAATTAATAACCCTGTTCTGCTTTTTTAGGCTTAATCAGCACCCACAACCGTTACAGTCCAACGCGTATCCACTGGCTCTTCAGTCCTAGATAGTTCTATGTTCCCTTTCCCCTAGCAACCGCCCAACCAGCACCCCACCCTAGGGGGCACACCCAGATAAGTCAGGATGGTTCCATCTAACCCTTATACATACTATTTTTAACAATTATGTCTGTTGAGCGACAGAATTTCTCCTCTACTCCGTATATAACATTTGAAGCATAGCTTATGCATAGCTAGCTGGACGAAAGTTCCTTCTAGTTCTCGAAAATAAACTCTAATTACTCAGGTGTATGAAAAATCGCATGAACTTATTTAAAGCTCTACTGCCTGCCTTAATTCTAAGTGGCACTTTTTCCTCAACTCTGGCCAGCGCGGTAGTAAGGCTTGAAAAGCCTTACCCTCTTTCTGCCTTATGTGGTGGCTGGAACTGATTTATATAACGTAAATTTAAAGCTCATAGAGAATAGTAATCCAATAGAATTGACTCTTGGCCCCTACTATAAATATGTTGAAGGCACTGCCATCCCCAACAATTCGCCACTTTTTAGTGGTAATGTTCTCAGCATACCAGTCCTGCGATCGGGTGGTGCTTCCTATCAAGTTCAGCTGGACTACATTGAAGCCGATGGAGTTTTCCGATTAATAGAACCTGTCCACTCTCTAGAAAGTTCCACTGAGGGCGTTTTGTGTAATTATATCGATAACACTCCCAACAATCAGGAATCGCTCACTATCACAAGCAAGTCTGAATGGGCATGTATAGAAGCCAACCGCATACTAACGGCTAACGGTATTCCTGATCATGATGTTGGAATCTTTCCTAACCCCCATAATCCAAACATGATCTCTGAGCAGTCGGTGTCAGCTAGTTATACACTTTCACCAACTGAAACTAGCACGTCGACTAAATTGGGTGGGCCTGCTGGCGTAATCGCATACATACTTAATGGCGTGAAAGTCGATGCCGGCACTGCCGGAACCTGCAACAATTCTGGCGCTAGCTGCAAACTAGCTGGAGGCGGGGGTAGCTGGAGTATAGAGGCTTTGGGTCAAACCCACTTTGATTTTGGCGACGATGAGAATCATGCTCATGTCCAACCTGGAGGTCAATATCATTATCATGGCATACCGGAAGGGTTCGTCACTAAACAAGGTGGTAATAGTTCAACGATGACCATCATCGGCTGGGGCGCTGATGGATTTCCAATCTATGCGCGGTATGGCCATAGCATAGCTGATGATAGCAGTTCACCGCTCAAAGCAATGGAGGGCAGTTATGGTTTTGTCAGCAGCGCTGAGCGAATCAAGATCTCCAATATCTATGTATGCTTTGGGTACTTTTTCTCAAGATTGGGAATATGTTGAGGGCTTAGGTGATTTAGATGAATGCAACGGGCGCTGGGGTGTGACCCCTGAATTCCCGCAAGGCATTTATCATTACTACGCTACTGATAGCTACCCTTATTTTCAGCGCTGCGTTAAAGGTTATGTACAAGCAGCAGCAGTTGGTGGTCCTCCTCCGGGTGGCGGTCCTCCTCCAAGTCAATGACAGAGCTATCTCTTGACACCAATCGCGCATAATAAACTAAGGAAAATATTACTATGCGGCTTATCTATAAACATGTACTTATTTCAAAGCTAACTCTAGCAGTGATTGGATTTTTTTGGCTACCAGCTCAAGCGCACCTAATGGAAGCTCAACAAGGAACACTGAATATTAGAGATGATGGGGCTTTTATGGTGCTGTCACTGCCCATTTCCGCTTTCGAAGATATTGATGATAATAAAGATGGGGCAGTGTCAATGGTAGAGTTTAATAATTATCGTTCTACTATTATCGAGTCTGTTAAAACTAGGATAACTCTGAGTGATAACGAAGGAAACATTCTTTTGGAGGGTGTCATGCTTTCGCCGGAAGTAGCACATGACACGTCAGCAGGATTTATATCACAACTGGTAGTTTTAGGTCGGTTTGCATTAGTTGAAACTAACCGCCCATTGCGTTTTAACAACGGCCTTTATGGTCAGCAAGAAGCCGAGCAAGTGGTGAAAATCACAGCAACTCGCCAGCCAGATGGAAAGAAGCATATTTTTGAATTAACGCCCGAGGTATCGTCAATCGATTTAAAATTCTAAATATTGAATAAAAAGTTACACCAGCAGATACAGGTCAAGCTATACAGTCTCCACAACCGTTACAGTCCAATGCGTATCCACTGGTTCTTCTGCCTTAGATAGCTCTGTGCACCCCCTTTCCTAGCAACCGCCCAGTCAGCGCGCCACCCCGGGCCCCCCATTTGTCCAAGTGGGTTCCATCGCGCCCGTATACGGTCTATTCTAGATGAATGGGAAGGCAGAAAACGCTCAACCATAACTCTCAACTAAACAAAGGAATTTAAAATGCACAAAGTCATCCTACTATTATCACTGTTAATACTTTCAAGCTTGTCTTTCGCCGATCACCACGGATTAGCTTTAGAAGCACGCCAGCCAAGATCGGAATTAGAACTTACATCTATCACATTAGATGGAGATTTCACCACTATCAACGCCGAGGCACAAATGGGTGTTTACGGTCGCGTATACATGACCTTCATACTGGCTAGCAACGATACTGGTGATGGCGGTACTTATACGTTCGAAGGCAGAGGCTATGTCGACGAAGAAAATGCTTTTTCAGGCACAGGTGTTGGGGTGTGGAATAGAGATGGAGTGAACGTTATCATTATGGAACAGCTTATAAATATTTCGGATGGAACTATCAATCTTGACCGGATTGTTCTGAATCCGTTAAACAGAACTGCAACCCTAGATGTTTATGCCTTGAAATAAATTTCAGAATAATCAGACGCGACATGAATGACAGGCCCGATGCTGATACTCCAGTATCGGGCTTTTTGTCACCCCCCTTTTTTTTGGCCAGGCAGGTTCCATTGCCCTCCTATACATACTATTGTGGGCAGACGGTTAGATTGTATAGTATGGGCGAATAAGAAATTAAAAAAGTTAGCATAGATATCTGGATTCAACTAATTGGGTCTTATTAAGAGGAATAGAGAGTTCTTCAATATAGCAATTTTTTGATACTCTGGGGCCAACTCTGCAAGGTGTATAGCAAAGTCGCTTCGTTCATACACTAAAGTTAAATTCGAAAAATTAATGTAAAAAAAGGATTTCAAAATAGTGATATATATTTTGGTAGCAAGGTTATGACTACGATTGGCACTCCCTTCTCCACCACAGCGACGAAGGTACTTTTACTTGGCTCAGGCGAACTCGGTAAAGAGGTCGCCATAGAGCTTCAAAGGTTAGGCGTCGAAGTGGTTGCCTGCGACCGTTATGCGAATGCTCCCGCCATGCAGGTTGCCGATCGCAGCTACGAATTTTCCATGCTGGATGAAGCTGAGCTTAGGCGCGTTATAGAGCTAGAAAGACCAGATTTCATTGTTCCCGAGATAGAGGCCATAGCGACGCAAACACTAGTCGAGCTCGAGGCTGAGGGCTATCACGTTGTCCCGACCGCGCGCGCGGCGCAGCTCACGATGAACCGTGAAGGCATAAGACGGTTGGTTGCAGAAGAGCTAGGAATCGCAACGTCAGCATACCGCTTCGCTGCGACTCACGAAGAGTATCGAGCGGCCGTAATGGCGGTTGGAATTCCTTGTGTTGTAAAGCCGATAATGAGCTCCTCCGGCAAAGGCCAGAGCACGATAAAATCAGAGAGTGGTATTGATGTTGCGTGGGAATACGCTCAAGATGGCGGTCGCGCGGGTGCCGGTACTGTCATCGTCGAAGGCTTCGTTGATTTTGACTACGAGATTACTTTGCTCACAATACAACACATTGATGGCGTGAGTTTCTGTGAGCCAATAGGGCATCAGGCAAGAAGACGGCGACTACCGCGAGTCCTGGCAGCCCCAGGCGATGTCTGTTGTCGCATTGAGCACAGCAAAGGAGATAGCGACCAAGGTGACCGAGGCATTAGGTGGCCGGGGACTGTTTGGCGTCGAGCTGTTTGTGAAGGGAGATGAGGTTTTGTTTAGCGAAGTTTCGCCGCGCCCTCATGATACCGGAATGGTGACACTTATCTCACAAGACCTGTCCGAGTTTGCGCTCCACGCACGCGCTATCTTGGGCCTCAGTATACCGGCTATTCGTTTCTATGGCGCTTCCGCATCGGCAGTGCTGCTCGTGGAAGGTGATTCGAAAAAAACAAGTTTCGGAAACCTAAGGGCGGCAACTGCGATCGAAGACACATCGGTCCGTCTGTTCGGCAAGCCCGAAGTGAAAGGCAAGCGTCGCATGGGTGTCGCGCTTGCGCGTGCTAAGAATACAGACGAAGCGACGAAAAAGGCGCTCGCCGTGGCAGCTGCCATTAAGGTTAAAATCTAGTGCGATGGTGGTGACCCTGGTGCTCAGAAGGGCTCTGAAAAATAACTATTATATATACAGAGGGGGCGGGGAAGGACTTGGCATCCTTGCCAGCACCCCAGCACACCTCCGATAAGTCAGGATGGTTCCATCGCACCCGTATACATACTATTGTGGACGAAGGTTAGGTATACCTGAGAACAAGGCTATGAAACTACTCACCTCTCATTCTTCATCCTACTGCTTATTGGGTTTGCAGGGGGCTCTTATAGTCAGGACTTTGAATAGACCAAGGCGATTGATAGAGCAAGGGGATAGTGAGTTCGATCCTCCCTCAACATATAGATTTATGTTAGCTTGAGAAAAACTGACTTGCTGTCCTAATTAGATAGACACTTGAAAAACCACAATAGGATACTCAAATGAATAAGTCCCTAACTAAGTTTCCCACATCTCTTTTACTCCTCATCTCTTTGCTCTCATTATCAGCATGTAATCAGATGACTGCGTTTCAAGCCGTCACTGAAACAGCCGGAGCAGGTGATGTTTATCGAGCAGACTCGAAAGTAAATGCATTGATTCCAGCGGGCGCTACCATAGAAAAACTTGCAGGAGGATTTGCCTTCACCGAAGGGCCGGTTTGGCATCAAAGACTGAAACATTTAATGTTCAGTGACCTCCGTAGCAATGCTATTCATTTATGGGATGAAGAGAATGGTCTGCGCACTTTTATGGATCCGGTATTCGAGGGAGAGAGCGACTCCTCTTCCGTGGGCTCCAATGGCCTGAACATCAACTCGGAGAGTCTATTAATACTACTTGAACACGGTAACCGACGAGTATCACGTCAAGAGCGAGACGGCAGCATCACCACGCTAGCAGATAATTATCAAGGTAAGAGGTTGAACAGCCCGAACGATTCGGCCTGGCATTCCGATGGCTCTCTCTATTTCACCGACCCACCCTACGGACTTGCCAGATTAGAAGATGACCCGGCGCGAGAACTGGATTTTAATGGTATCTATCGTCTGCACCCAGATGGTCAGCTTGACCTGCTCGAATCGGGACAATCCCGCCCTAACGGCATAGCCTTCTCCCCGGATGAGAAGACACTATATGTAGCCAATTCCGATGGAGCCAAAATGGGCTGGATGGCTTATGACGTGATGGACGATGGCAGTCTCGGAGACGGGCGCGTGTTTGTTGATGCTAACAATCAAAACGAAACTGGCGCGGCAGATGGACTAAAGGTTGATATCAATGGCAATCTATTCGCTTCTGGCCCCGGCGGTGTATGGATTATCGATTCCGACGGTAATCATCTGGGCACCATCAAACCTGAAGAAGTGCCAGCCAATGTGGCCTGGGGCGATGATGGGAGCACTCTGTATATGACCGCTAGAACAGGGCTGTATCGAATTCGGTTAAGCACTAGTGGTGTAATTCCATAGCTAGCCCAAGGAAAACAGAACATGGTGGCTCATGAAGCTAGGCTCTCGTACCCACCCCCCTTGATTCCTAGTAGCCGCCCAGCCCGCACCTCACCCTAGGGGGCACACCCCCGATAAGTCAGAATGGTTCCATTGCACCCCTATACATACTATTTTGGACGAACGGTGAGTTAAGAAGGGCTACGATTCTTGCTGCGACTTACTACTTGTCTTGCTGGATGACCGCTGCGCAAGTTCAGCAAATGTCTTTAACCAAGTCCACATTTTACAGCGCACTCGCCCTAGCGGTTGCATCAACACAAACGTTAGCCACCGAAGGCCAGATTGTCATAGAAGACCTGACGCCTTCGCAGTTACGCGGCGAAATAAAAATAATCGAAACCGAGTTCTACCGAGTATTCAATCGCAGCATTGAGAATGAGAATCTCGCTATAGCCTGCTACGATCACATCTCTACCGGCTCTAACATCAAGGCCGAGGCCTGCGAGCCGCAGTTCGTAATCGACAAGCGCGGGTACAACGCCAACGACGCGCGTCTCGGATACGATTTATTGCTCACACCACCCGATCTACAGAGCATCCTAGCAGCTGAGTATGATGCGTTAAGTGCCGCTATGTCCGAACTCTCTGCGCAGAGCGAATATTTTCGGGAACCGAATCGCATTCTGAGCGCCTTGCGGGAAGAGCAAGAAAGCAGATAGGGCTGCCTTCGCAGTAAAAAACAGCCTGCAGCGGCAATGATGCTGCAAAAAAAGGCCAGAGGGTAAGCCCTCTGGCCTTTTTTTGCCAGTTTTGACTTGCCTGGGTTAGCGAACGGAGTACTTAGTAAACGCACCACCTGCCTGCGATAGTGAGTTCGGTCCCTCTGCCGCGTAGACGTTGCCATCGGCATCAACAGCGATACCTTCTCCTGCCGTTCCTTGATAGACCCGATTGTCACGCTCAAATGGCTGGATGAAGCCCACGATTCGATCTTCATTTAGAGGTCCGATGCGCACACCATTTCTCCAACCTACGTGACCAGTAGGACTAGACTCGGAATCGATCGCATAAACCATGTCATCGGCAGTGATGAACAAGCCGCTGATGCGTCCATACATATAGCGCGACTCTAAATAGTTACCCTCTTGGTCGAATATTTCGAGGCGATGATTACCGCGGTCGGCAACCCAGAGACGACCTTGTGAATCAAACTCCATTGCGTGTGGCGTGCGGAATTCGCCGTGTCTCACGCCAATGCTGCCCCATTCTTTAAGGCGCGTGCCGTCGGCAGAGAACTTAATGATTCTAGCCGTGCTGCCTTCTGCCCTACCTTCTTCCATAGCCTGATCGCTGGTCATGCCCTGGCCATTGTGCCCATCGGAGACATAGATGCTTCCATCAGGTCCTACGATCACATCGTTCGGCTGATTGAATTGATTTGGGCCACTACCTGCCGAGCCCGCTGTACCAAGACTCATCAGCAAGTCGCCGTCGGCGCTGAACTTGTGTACTTGCTGGCCCTTGGTGCCATCTGAATTTGTCGCGAAGTCAGTTACCCAAACGCTGCCGTCAGCTGCCGCATGAATACCGTGGGGAGTCATCATAACCCCGCCACCGAAATTCGCTAACACTGCGCCAGTATTGCGATCGAATTTGAATATTGGATCGACTGGATTCGTGTCACAGTTGATTGGAGTGCCGCCACCGAATGTGCCTGCGCCGCAGCGCTCATAAGCCCAGATATGTCCATCATTAGGATCGATGTCGATACCAGCCGTTGAACCCCAGTTTCTTCCAGCGGGCAAGTCGCCCCAATTCTGGGTAACGTTAGGTGCCGGATTGGGCAAGCCATCGCCCGAGATAGGATTGCCAGGATTCCCAGCATTTCCGCAGCCGGTTAGCACGCACTGATAAGCAAGCAAAAAGCGTAAATTTGGATATTGGTGAAGTAGACAATGAAGACATGGATGCTCCTCGGATATTTTGTTGTTTTATTAAAACGTACTGAGTAAGAGAATAAAAGCTATCCCCGCTCAAGTCCACTGGTAGCGCCTCTCGCAAAGGACTAAAGCACGGTAATTGCTAACGATCAAAATCTAAGCTGCAATTTAGGAGCCCTGTCAGTTAGTAAGCACTAACAAATTCCTGCTTCGCATTTGCCTTCCTTCGTTTATTTGATGAATAAATACCAATCAAGCAATTAGGTCTAGCTAATAAGGCTACAAACTCGCCTAGGGCACGAGCCTGATCCCAACAAATCGGCCAAACCAAAGACCTAAGCCGAAGCTACTCGATTTGCAGATCCAACCAAGCCTTCATCATATTCGTCACCTTTTCAGGTTTGTCATGATGAGGAAAGTGACCCACTCCCGGTATTGTAACTAACGTCCAATCTTGGTCTAGCTCTTCCCATGTATTGTTTAGGGAATTCGCAAGCAAGGCGGTATCGGCGAGCCCATGGAATTGCAAAACCGGCATCTTGATCCTTGCGACTTCAAGAAATGCGCCAGAGGTATACGGCTCTCTAGGAAAATTTGCTCTGTAATAATTCATCATTGCGTCTGCGCTCGAATTCTCAAAGGCTTCCAAATAGATCGCATAAAGTGCTTCATCACCGCGAGATAGAGAGGTTGCCAACCTCTCGGCGCTAATGTTCTCATGGGAACTTAAGCTCTGAAAATTGCGTGCGTACTGCGAATTACGATGTTGCTCATCCATCTTGGCCAACTCTCTCGCTAGGTTCTTAACATGAGGCAGGTTGATAATGATCAGTTGCGATGTAAGGTCAGGCCGAGCTGCTGCAAAACTCCAGGCGATTCCCCCTCCCCAGTCATGCCCTATTATGACGGCACTTTCTCGTCCTTCATTCTCAATAATAGCAACGACATCATTTATCAATAACTCCATGTCGTAATTTTCAACACCGACTGGTTGGTCACTTTTGTTATACCCGCGCGTATCCATTGCAGCGACCGTAAAATCACCCGCCAACCCTTCCATTTGATGGCGCCAGGTGTACCAGAAATCCGGAAACCCATGTATAAAAACCGCCAACGGCCCGGACCCGGCCTTGGCGTAGTGAATCGACACGCCATCGTTATCGGCAAACTTATGCTCCACCGTGTCTGCAAACTCCGCAGAAAAAACAGAACCTGTATTCAGCAGACAACCAATGATCAATAATTTTTGAAAAAATCTATGCATTTTTAATCCAATGTGTTTTGTTCTAAAGGGTGAGGGCGCATTATTACACTTTAAAACACAGCACTGAAAAAACGGTTTACACACTGCACGATTAAGGCCTTACGCGAACATACTTCTCAAAACGCTGACGACCCACCTGCCCCGCGTAAATATTACCCTCCGCGTCAGTTGCCAAGAACTCTATGCCGCTGCCGTTTTGAACCTCATAATCTGGAATGAAGTCGGTGATCCAGCTGGTCTTCGCATCACCAATACGAATACCCCGTTGCCAGCCCGGATTCCATTGATCACCGGACATTCCATCGGCGACGTATATCTTGTCGTTATCATCGATCCAGATGCCGCTCGGTCTGCCGAATTGAGTCCATATAGAGAGAAGTTCTCCCTGTTGACTGAATATCTGTATACGATTGTTACCGCGATCGGCAACGAAGAGCCTGCCTTGGGAATCCATCTTCAGATCATGCGGATCATTAAACCTACTAACTTCGCGACTGAGAGAATCGATGCCTCCACCGAGTTCCAGCAGCAACTCTCCGTCAGCAGAAAACTTAAGCACGCGATTGTTACCACCACGGTGACCATCGGCGATCCAGACATCACCATTAGGAGCGACCTGCACAGCCGAAGGGCCGTTAAAGTGCGTCGCGTCATCGCCGGCGACGCCGGCAACCCCCAAACGCATTAACACCTCGCCCTCTTGATTTAATTTTATTACCTGATGACCCATTCCTAGCGAGAAGCCATCTGTGCCTCTTGCATCACCCTCAGGTGCTCCTTCGGTCACCCAGAGGTAGCCATCGCCGTCGAGATCGAAGCCATGGGGCCATGCAAAGAGTCCGGCGCCTATGCTCTTTACTACTTTGCCTTCTCTATTCAATTTGTGAATAGGAGGTAGGTTGGAACCCGCGCACTGGTTCGTACTGCAGCGCTCAACTATCCACATATGCTCGCCATCGGGGTCGGGATGAACTCCGGTGACCACACCCATCTCCCGCCCATCTGGCAGTTCGCCCCAGTGATAGATCACCTGATAAGGATTTTCGGAGACGGCTTGCGCAGTTGAGCTCCCTTTCCAATCAACTACGGTTAACACACTTAGAGCGACCAACGAAGCAAGAAAAGTTCTGCTTAGATCATTTGTAAATAAATGCATGCCGTACCTCTTTGTGTTTCATGGCTCTATTCTTTGGCCCTAATGTAGATCAGATTGAAATCTATGTCGATACTCAGGCTTTGATCTAAACCAGCTAGCTGATCAGCTAAACATTCATCTAAGTCTGTCAATCTGCCGTATAATACGCACTCAAATCAAGGAATATGCAGGCCTACAATGAAATCCCTCGCTATCATCGGTGCAGGCATTGCCGGGATCACCCTCGCTAGGCAATTGCAGGACATTGCTGAGGTTCGCGTATTTGAGAAGTCTCGCGGTTTCGGTGGGCGGATGGCCACGCGCCGGAATGGCCCCTACCGATTCGATCACGGAGCGCAGTTCTTCACGGCGCGCTCGAAGCAATTTCAGAGCCTCATAAATGACTACGTTGCCAAGAATCAAATAGCAGCCTGGCAACCCCGAGTCCTCACCTTAGATACTGAGGAGAAGCCGTTCAAACGAGAATGGTTCGAGCCACACTACGTAGCCGTGCCCGGCATGAATAACTTGTGCAAGGTTCTCGCTCAAGAGCTCAACGTCATTCTGGAAACACGCGTTGCTAATATCGAAGCAGGCGAAAAGGGCTGGTTACTTAAAGACTCCGCCGGGGAGCGACTCGGCCAATTCGACTGGGTGATTTCCTCATCGCCCGCTCCTCAGGCAGATGAAATCCTACCAGAGTGCTTCGCCTATAAGTCTGAACTGAGCAATGTTGCTTTTTCTCCCTGCTTCAGCTTGATGCTGGGCTTTGAGTCTAAGCCGAAGCTTAATTTCGATGCCGCCGTGGTCAGGAACTCTGTGCTCGGCTGGATCGCATTGAACTCCAGCAAGCAAGGCCGCCCGCCCTTTTTCTCATTAGTGCTGCATAGCGACAATGAGTGGGCGCAGACGCAACTCGAATGCAACATCGATGCTGTGCGCCATACTATGTTGGCGGCATTGGACGAACTATTGGGCGATCAGTTGCCGCCCCCAGAGCACATCGCATTTCATCGCTGGAAAAACGCTAAGGCAGAAAAGAGCCTGGAAGAAGATTTTCTGATAGATGAATCGAATAGGCTTGCTGCTTGTGGCGACTGGTGTGGCGGGAATCGAGTCGAGGATGCCTATCTCAGCGCTTTAAAACTCGGCGAACACTTGAAAACCATCTTACGTCGTGAGGCTAACCCCCTAGCGAGTCGCCCTGCTCCCTGAAGAAAGAGAACACTCTCTCTAGATCCACCTAGTCGGTTACAGCAGAACGCTGCCCGACACCGCAGTAGTCTATGATGACCGGCAGGCAGCTGGTCATTAGAGGCCAACATCCATTGTGCGCCACATAATTTCTTGCGTATCGCCGACTTTGTAGACTTGCAGCATAGATAAACAACAAGAAGCGGTTTAAAAGATTCAGGCCGGAGAGTCTTACAGGCATGCCCCCGTTGCGAACACCGCCTGCCCAGTAGCACAATACTAAAAAAAACGAGTGAAAAGCATACCGGCTGGTTCTCAATTTTCAGAATCTACGTGCCGTACACTAAAGTTCTCACCCAGAGAAATAGTTACCGGGGGTCTTCTCATTTCGGTGTTAGCTAACTACTAAATTCGCTCTCAGTTTTTCTATTTCCGCCGGTTTAAGATGCAATCTTTCGAACAATATCTCATCGGTGTGCTCGCCTAGCTTCGCCGCCCAAGAAGCTGCTGCACTGTCCGTGTCTGCAAGCTTAAATGGCATATTCTGAATTAGAAAATCACCGAGTACGTCATCAAAAATAGAGGCAAATGAATTTCGTTCCACTACTTGAGGATGGGCAAACAAATCGTCAACCTGCTGATATAAGCTACAAGGCACTCCGGCACGATTCAGCGCTTCTTCACATTCGCGAGCGCTAAGCGAGGCAGACCAACGCTCGATTTCCTCCGCCAGCAAATAGAAATTTTCAGTTCGTGGACCCCGGACAAATCGAGGATCCTCTAACAAGTCTGGCCGACCAAGCGCTGCAGCCAGACATTCCAAATTTTTGTCCGAAACTACGCATGCCATAACGTAACCATCCTTCACCTTAACTGGGAAAAATCTGCCTATTAGGGCAGGCTTCTCCATCTGTGCGGACTGTATATGCGCGGGAATTAACGTCATCATAGATTCCATCATGCTGACATCGATATAGCTGCCCCCACCTCCGCGCTCACGTCCCAGCAACGCCGTCTGAATCGCTCCAAAGGCGTAACTTCCTGTAAGAATATCCGCAACCATGATCTCCCAATTGCTAGGACGCATGACCTCTTCTTCGTTCGGCCCTTGTTGTGACTGAGCGTGCACACTGTCGAATCCGCTAGCAGCATGAACTATTGGCGCATACGCTGCGCGGTTCACATGAGGGCCGCTCTGACCGAATCCAGAGATTGAACAATAGACGAGCTCGGGGTTTTCAGGTTGTAGGCTTTCAAAGTCCAGTCCGAATTTAGCCATTATTCCAGGCCTAAAATTCTCTATCACGATGTCCGCATCGCTTACCAATTGTTTAACCAATGACTGTCCAGCGGGTTGCTTCAAATCTACTGCGATGCTGCGCTTGCCTGCATTAAAGTGAGCGAAGACTGGCGTAATTCCATTCACCCCTCGAGTGAGATCTCCAACACCAGGACTCTCCACCTTGATCACGTCAGCACCACAATCACGGAGGAAGCGAGAACATATGGGCCCAGCAAAAACAGCTGAGAAGTCCACAACCTTATAGCCGTCGAGGGGTTTACTTTTACTCATGAATTACACTCAGTCTAAAAGGTGAGATTACGTTAGCGGCTGGCGGGCCTGTCATTAAGAATGGCACGCAATCAATTGGCGGAAAGCTGGATTCTATTTCTTATAACGTCAATACAGCTCTTAGGGACAACCACTTTATCTGACTGCCCCCAAAAGCAATGGCAAATATCTTGGCTTAGTATGGCTATTGCGCGGCCTCTTCCATCTCCAATCTACGCGCCCCAGCTAGTATGCCAGGCATGGAATAATTTCCTTCGTGGCAAGCATATTCGTAGAGCCGATCGTCTGTCGCGTAGAAGCTCAATTCTGCAGTCCAAGGCTGACTGTAAATATTGCTGTCCTCTACAGTAAACTGGTAGAAAATTTCATCATCAGAATATCGACTGAATCGCTCGATAATATGACCTTCTTTAGTTATCGGCACCGAGCTCTGACTGAGTTGCAGTGGATCTATATTCACTGTCTCTACAACAAGCACACCATCCTCATACCATCCTACGGAATCACCGAACCATTGTTCTAGTACGACCGGCCTACGATTGGCACGCGCATCTGCCGCCGAATCGTAAATCGGAATTATACGCGCATCGTGGACCATTTCGACGAGGATCATGACGTAATCTTCGGTCTGGACGAATTGGTAGGTATTGTTATACAAGGCGGACATCATGCCCGGGCCTGCCTTATTTCCAAAACCTATAAGACAGCGCTCCGCGTTAGGGATTGCCTCGGGTCCTCGAGCATCACCAAAGCCTGTCTCATAGCGAGAACCAAAATTGCGCCGCTCGAAATCATAACTTGGATTCTCAAGACGGGGCACCTGGCCATTCTCCGGGATTACGACGTAGGAAGTACGGTAATCTCCTTTTATTAAAGCAAGGTTTGCACCTGGCTCTACCCAGAAATTGTTGTAGGCACGAGTACCGAAATCCTCATCGGCAGCGGTTGGGGTATTGTTCACGCCGTCACCTTCGTCCAACCCCCCCTCAAGGCCTGCAATTGGCGTGTTGGCGGCAATCACTCTGGCCTCTTCTGGCGTGACTACCAGCGTCTCTACACCACCTGGACGAGTGAGTTTCGTGAGCGAGGCATTGGTCCAAACACCCTGTAAATCCGGTCTCGCGCCGTCCTGCGCCTGCACAGGCAGGGTTAATAAGCTTGTACATACGAGTAAAACTCTCATTTTTGTAGCTATTTTCACCGAGATTGCCATTCGTTGTCTCCTAGCGAATTGGAACACTAATTCGATTAACACCCTGCTAACCTAGCTAGTTCACTGCACCAGCTAAAGGGTGATGATAATGGGCAGCCATTTGAACCTTGATAAAGGCAAAAGTCAAAGAAGTGCCCGCAATAGGCATTTTGAAGTGGATTGACTGAACGTCGGCCAACTCTAGCTGGGCGGCTTCAGATCTTGCTAAGTTCGTCAAAACTAAAAAATTACTACAAAAAAAGACAGATAACGCATTATCAAGCGCAACCTGCCCTTTTTACAGAATCTCTACAAGCTATCCGCTATCCCCTCCAGCGTTTCCGCCAAAGATGCATAACGAGCTCCCGAGATACCATTAAAATCACCAGCAACATCAAAGAAATCATCAGCAAAATTATTAAGCGCACGAACTGTGCTGCGTCGATTACCATTATCTCCAACTAGCAAAGCCTCGGCGCGGTCTAGCGCGTCGCTTAGTTCGCTCGCTTGGTTTGCGCTGAGCCGGTTTTCACGCTGCAACTGATCCATATATGCTCGCGCAACAACCGGCACTGCTGGCCACTCGACGATCTCCTGAGTCTGCGCGTTGACGATACCGATTAACTCCGGCAACGAGGCCGCTGCGATTTCGTTTTCGGTAAGATAATCGCTAGCCTGCAGGGCGAACACATCGAGGCCTCGCGAAATTTCTGTGCCGTAGATATGACCGTTGTACCAATAGGTTGACCAGTATCCTCCAGTAATCAATTCTTCCTCATCGATGGGCCCACGGTCAAAGAACGCGATCTCAACCGGATTCATTGAATCAGTGAAATCTACGATCGACACACCACCCTGATACCAAGCTTGAACGAATAGATCGCGGCCAGGTACAGGAATCAGAGAACCGTTGTGAGCCACACAGTTTTCCGTATCAGTTTGGGGGGCCGGCATTTTGTAATGACTACGGAATTGTAGTTTGCCATCGACGATGTCATAGAAAGCATCCGCGCCCCACGTTAGAGGATCTTGTGCTCTACACCTAGGACGGCCACCGCCACCCCACTCGTCAGTAAAGATCACTTTGTCACCGCGGTTATTAAAAGTAGCCGAGTGCCAGTAAGAGAATCCGGGATCGATAACCTGATCTAGCCGTTCAGGATTCGCCGGGTCAGATATATCCAATAGAATGCCATTGCCAGAACACGCGCCAGCGGCTAAACCGATACCAGGGAAAGTAGTAATGTCATGACACTGATTTGTTTGTCTCGTAGTCTGCGTGTCATCGCCGTGATCGCCCCCGTCCCACAAGCCCGCCAGTGTACCGTTATCAGGATCAGCGAAGATAAATGGACGGTTAACGATGCGAGCTGCAGCAGGATTTTCTGCCGGAATCTCGATGACTTCTATGCGGAATAGCGCCGAGTTTTCATCTTCAAAAGGGGAATCATTGGAACAACCTGCCAACTCCTCGTCATCGCGTACCGCACTCGTGCCTGATACATAAACATAGATATTACCTGAAACTGTCGTCGGGTCGGACACCACAGTATGTGTGTGAGAACCGCGACAGGTTTGTACGGCGGCAACTTGAGTTGGATTAGTGAAATCACTTACATCGAAAATGCGAATACCCTTAACTCGCTCTTCACTGACCGACTCTGGAACACCCTGCAGTCCACAGTCCAATCTTCCTCGAACTTCCTGAACCGACATTATCAGCAAGTTACCCACTAGCGACACGTCTCCCTGTCCACCCGGACACACCACAGAGCCAATATGCCTTGGGGCTCGAGCGTTGCTTATGTCATAGGTATTAAAGCCGTGGTAGTTACCCGCCACCATGTAGTTGCCAGAGAACAGTAAGTCGGTGTTTGAGAAACTCAACAAGGCCGGACGCGGATCTGAATTTTCGTCTTCGTCTTCATCTGGTTTTTCAGGAGTATTGCCATTTGCAGCATCTTCAATTTCTTGCAGGCGACTCAAAGAAATCCCAGAAGGCCTTTCGGGGTCGAAGAAACCTGCCGGCTTAGGTAGCGAAGCAACGATCTGCATATTCAACGCGGCCTCGCCTGCATCTCGGAAGCCTGCCGCCAAACCAACACGCGGATCGGGATTCAAGCTTGCCAGCAGAAGGTCCATTCGTTCGATCTCCGATGTCTGATCGGAGGTCACATCGGACGTGAATTCGTAAAGGAGTGGATCTTGTACAGAGCCGCGCTGGTCTAACAACATCTCAACCATATCCAGAGCACCTTGATGGTGATCGATCATGTACTCCAAATAGAGTCGGTTAAACTCGGGGCCGGTAGAAGCAACCAACTCCTCCATTTGCTCATCGCTAAGCATGCCCTTCATGCGCTCGAAACCGGGCTGGTGATGAACATCCTCCGCAGGAGCATCAAGTCCCTGATCGCGAAGCCAGCCCTGCATCATAGAAATCTCATCGTCCTGCGACAAGGTAATGCGCGCGGCTACTGCCAAAACTGTCGTGTTATTAGTTCGGTCTTTTGCAAGCGCCGACATCTCTTTCGCCTGCGCGTGGTGCGGAATCATGCCACGTAGGAACTGAATGTCACCGAGAGAGTAAGAGATGGCAGCCAGGTCAGACGCCTCTTCTGCCGTGATAACCCGACTCGCCTGCCCGGGTGCGCCGGGCTGGATGATGGGTACCTGAGCCTGTAGTACTGAAGAAATACTGAACGCTGTTAGCGCGGCCAGCACGGCCCAACCAGAATTAGAATGAATCAATCTTGGGAAAGGCATATTGATAGCTCCCTAAACGTAATAGTGGTTATTGCTAAATTATTAGAAATAAGGCCAAGAAGTATGCCTGAAACGGCAGGCAACACCAATACGGCAAATGGTTGGCAGGCGGGAATCGTATTCGCTGATAGCACAATCGGAAGCAGAGACCGTTGTCTTCGAAATCTCAGGAGCAGATCATTATCTCAAAAGCTGCCTTTTTTCAGTCAATAAAAAGCTCCTTTCGGGAATGCCGAATGGAGCTTAAATAACATTACAAGAAAATCGCGTCTATTCAGGAACAGCCATAAATTCAACATGAATCTCAAGCTCGATATTATCTCCGACGCCGAAGCTTGTGAATCTATCTAGCCCGAAATCGGAGCGCAGAAATTCACCGCTTGCTGAGAAGCCTAGCGTATAGCTGCGAGTAAGAAAATTTCGACCACCACCATTAAAATTAATTTCCAGATTCATAGGAAGCGTAACGCCGAGCAGAGTCATATCGCCCTGAAATACGAATGTGTCTTCGTCGACTGATTCAACAAAGGCAGTCGTTTTGAATGCAGCTTGCGGGAACTCTTCAACATTGAACCAATTGTCGCCACGCAGCTCTTCTGCAAAGACATCATTATTGATATCCAAGCCTGATGTATTAATTACTACTTCTAGGGTCGAAGCTTCGATGTTTTCCGGATCGAAATCCAACGATGCATCGATGTCGTTAAATCTGCCGATGAAGGTAGAGAAACCTAGATGATTAATTTTCCACAACAACGTCGCATGATCTGAATCAAGAGTGTATGCGCCGCCTCTAAGCTCAGCTATGTCTGTGTTGAAATCAGGTGTCAGCAATCGATCGCATGAAACCAGGAATGTCGAGCAAACGAGTATTACTAAAAGACG
>CASQMQ010000005.1 GCA_949430125.1 uncultured Pseudomonadales bacterium | reverse complement strand
CGCTAGCTAGCTTTTACAAGCAGTGGAGTCATGAGCCTCTCGTGGTTGATCAATGGTTCGTGGTGCAGGCAGTTTGCCAGCTACCTGGTAGCTTGGCTCAAGTTAAGCAGTTGCTTGAGCATACAGACTTCGATATTCGCAACCCCAATAAAGTACGATCACTGATTGGTGCGTTTTGTGGCCAGAATCATATTGGATTTCATGATGCCAGTGGCGAGGGTTACGAGTTCTTAGCTGATCAGGTTCTAGTCCTCGATACGCTGAATCCGCAAATAGCTTCTCGACTCCTAACGCCGTTGACACGCTGGAGAAAGTTCAGTGCAAAGCGGCAGGGGTTGATGCAATCACAACTTCGGCGTATCAAGGCGCAGGAGGAATTATCGAAGGACTTATTCGAAATTGTGGAGAAGAGCACGATCTAATTAGCGCTTATTGTGTCGACAGAAAATGAGGGAATAAAAAAGGTAGCCTAGGCCACCTTTTTTATTCAAGCGATATTTACGTTTTACTAGGCGACTTCTTGCACATTAGTTGCGGGAATATTCTTTGCCCGGTCTGCCGCTTCCATAAAGTCCGCAATTTCGTTGAAGTTCATATAACGGTAGATGCTATCAGCCATGGTATTGATGTTACCCATGTAGCTCATGTACTCATCCATAGTTGGAATTTTACCGAGAGCCGCACAGACAGCTGCCAACTCTGAGGATGAGAGATAAACATTCGCTCCCTGACCGAGCCGGTTGGGGAAGTTTCGCGTAGAGGTCGATACCACCGTAGAGTTTGGGGCAACTCGTGCCTGGTTGCCCATGCATAGCGAGCAGCCTGGCATCTCGGTCCTTGCACCCGATACACCGAATATATTGTAGATGCCTTCTTCGCTTAGCTGGTGCTCGTCCATCTTTGTTGGAGGCGCGATCCAAAGCTTCGCGGGAAGGCCGCCGTCGACCTGTTTTAAGACCTCGGCAGCCGCGCGGAAGTGACCGATGTTAGTCATGCAAGATCCTATGAAGACCTCGTCGATCTGCGTGCCTTGCACGTCGGAAAGAGTTTTCACATCGTCTGGGTCATTAGGACAGGCCAGCAGTGGCTCAGTAATTTCGTTAAGATCGATCTCGATTACCTTGTAGTACTCCGCATCCGCATCAGGTTCGAGTAGTTCTGGATTCTCTAGCCATGCCTCCATTGCTTGTGCGCGTCGCTCTAGAGTGCGCGCGTCCTGATAGCCATTGTCGATCATCCAGCGCAGCAGCGTGATGTTTGACTTGAAGTATTCGATGATTGGCTCTTTATTTAGACGAACGCTGCAGCCGCCGGCTGAACGTTCGGCGGAGGCATCGGAAAGTTCAAAAGCCTGCTCGATCTTGAGGTCAGGTAGACCTTCGATCTCGAGAATGCGTCCGGAAAAAATGTTCTTCTTACCTTTCTTTTCCAAAGTGAGATCGCCGCTTTGTAGAGCAGCATAAGGAATCGAGTTGACGAGATCGCGCAGAGTAATGCCAGGCTGCATTTTTCCCTTAAAACGAACTAACACAGATTCAGGCATGTCCAGAGGCATAACACCAGTTGCCGCTGCGAAGGCAACAAGTCCAGAACCTGCTGGGAATGAGATGCCGATAGGGAAGCGTGTATGAGAATCGCCTCCAGTACCTACCGTATCCGGCAGCAACATGCGGTTTAGCCAAGAGTGGATGATGCCATCGCCTGCACGCAGCGAGACTCCGCCGCGTGTCTGGATGAAATCTGGAAGTGTGTGCTGCGTATCAATGTCGACTGGCTTGGGGTAGGCCGCGGTATGACAGAAGGACTGCATAACAAGATCTGCAGAGAAGCCGAGACAGGCGAGGTCTTTCAATTCGTCGCGGGTCATGGGGCCAGTTGTATCTTGACTGCCTACAGTGGTCATCTTCGGTTCACAGTAGCTGCCTGGGCGAACACCTTCGACACCGCAGGCCTTGCCAACCATCTTCTGAGCGAGTGTGAAGCCCTGGTTAGATTCTGCTGCAGTAATTGGAATTCGAAAAATGCTAGATGGTTCCAAATTTAGTTCTTCGCGAGCGCGCTGCGTTAGCCCGCGTCCGATAATCAATGGAATGCGACCGCCCGCTCGAACTTCGTCGAGTAGAACGTCAGTCTTCAATTCGAATTCTGAAATTAGCTCGCCGCTTTCATGATTTGTAATACGGCCTGTGTAGACGTCGATATCGATGATGTCGCCGGTATTCATATTGTCGACTACTGTCTCAATGGGCAGGGCGCCGGCATCTTCCATCGTGTTGTAGAAAATCGGAGCGATGTTGCCGCCAATGCAGATTCCGCCATCTCTCTTATTGGGGATGTAGGGCATGTCGTCGCCGATGTGCCATAGCACCGAGTTCGTAGCTGATTTGCGTGATGAGCCAGTGCCCATTACATCGCCAACTAGTGCGACGGGGTGGCCAGTCAGCTCTAGCTCCTTGATCTGCTCTTCAGCATTGGTCACGCCGTCTCTTGGATTCTTATACATCGCCTGCGCATGCAGAGGGATGTCTGGGCGCGACCAAGCATCCTGCGCGGGCGAAAGATCGTCCGTATTGGTTTCCCCGGGAATCTTATAGACCGCAGCCGTAACTTTGTTCGGCAGCTCAGGCTTGTTGGTAAACCACTGCGCATCCGCCCAAGACTGCAGTACACGTTGCGCCTCAGAATTGCCGGCCTTGGCTTTCCCCGCTACATCATGGAAGGCATCGAACATCAGCAGGGTGTGACATAGTTCATCTGCAGCAGCGCTGCCCAGAGTGTCTGAATCTAGCAGCTCAACAAGTGTCGAGATGTTGTAGCCGCCCAGCATTGTGCCAAGTAATTTAACAGCTAGTAGTTGATCAATAAGCGGTGATTTGGCTTCGCTTTTCGCGAGAGCTGATAGGAAGCCGGCCTTAACATAGGCTGCTTCATCGACGCCGGCTGGTACGCGATTGGAGAGTAAATCCATGAGGAATTCTTCTTCGCCGGCCGGTGGCGATTTCAATAACTCCACAAGACCTGCAACTTGTTCGGCAGATAAGGGCTTCGGAACTATGCCTTGCTCGGCGCGTTCGGCAACGTGTTTTCTGTAAGCTTCTAACAAAATTTTATCCTCTTCGATTCAGAGCTGTCAGTGAAATAAATCGATCGGCGTTGTAGTGCGACCGAAGTGATTAAAAAGAATCACTTAACAGGGGTTTCATCTTGCAAGTTAATTAGGCCGGTCTGCCTATTGCTTGAGACTTTTTCCATTGAGAGTTGCTAATGAGTGTCGCAAATCATCTAGATTCAGAGCAGATCCGAATCCTAAAATGTGCGCGCAGTTTACTGTAAAATCAGGCAAAAATCCAGTTGGTGCTGGCTCTGGCCAATAGCTGTGTGGTGCCTCTCGTGAAACTTGAATTCTCTCAACCAAGCGCAGTTTGTGCGCGAAGTAATGTTGCAGACAGTTTATAATTGAGCAAATCTCGTTGAAGTCTTCGCTGGGGCCTCAACTAACACAAGCCTCAATCGCGTTAACCACATGGCCTCTATCAAAACACCTTGTCTCGGTATTTGCTCTACTACCTCTGTAGGAGATGTAGTGTGCCGTGGCTGCAAACGTTACGCTTTCGAGGTTATCGATTGGAATGGTTACGACGATGGGGCGAAGTCGGCGGTCTTGAGTAGGATTGAGAGGCTCAATACGCAGATTCTAGAGAATAAGCTGCGAATATTCTCGGTGCCGAATCTTAAGGCAGGTTTGGATCGCTTTCACATTCCCT
The DNA here is from genome assembly GCA_949430125.1 of uncultured Pseudomonadales bacterium. GTDB lineage: Bacteria > Pseudomonadota > Gammaproteobacteria > Pseudomonadales > Pseudohongiellaceae > UBA9145. Next base: position 4,998 of record CASQMQ010000005.1, on the reverse strand, counting down.
ACGATGAATCGCTCCCGCCCTATTGTTGGCTGCACAATCTGCTGAAGAAGGCGCACGGACGTATGGAGAGTCTAGAGGAATACGGCGTCTACGCGCTGGGTAACTACGCAGGTATGCCTTTACCTGAATTGTGCGAGATCATAGAGAATGAACTGTTGTTACTCAGTGAGGCGCATCACGCTCGCTATTTTGCGCCGGCGATAGCCGCTCCCAAGAACCGCTCATAGCACTGGTGCTAGAGAGGAAACTTTTCAAGCCGCAGTCCCCGCGCATCTATCTCGGTAAACCAGCCATGGTTGTCCCAGTCTCCTAGTACAACCCTTTGCGCCTTTTCCTTGTCCAGCTCTAACTCATGAACTTGCGGCCGGTGAGTGTGGCCATGAATCATTAATCTTTGCTCAGTCTCACGCAGGCGCTGTTCAACTGAGGTGGCATTCACGTCCATAATTGAGTTCTTTTTGGTCGAGGTTGCCTGTTGGCTTTGCTGCCTAGCCTGGTCGGCGAACGCCCGGCGCTCAGTGAGGGTTTTGCTGAGGAAATCCTGTTGCCATGATTCCTGACGCACGGTATTGCGGAATTTTATATACTCAACATCGTCCGAGCACAGATCATCTCCGTGCAGGACTAAGGCGGGCCCAATGGGTGTGTCGATAACAGTAGAATCATCAATTAGTGTGGCGCCACAGCTTGCTGCGTAGCTTGTTCCCAGCAAGAAATCACGGTTGCCATGCAGAATATGGATGTCTGATCCGGCTTCATGAAAGCTATTCAATGCCTTCGCTACTGAGGTGCTGAGTTCAGTCATTTCGTCATCGCCTATCCAGACTTCGAATAAATCACCAAGAATATAAAGCGCACCGCAGGTGGCCGTGTTCCTGGCAAGAAACGCAAACAGCGCTGCGGTGATATCTGGTCTACCTTGTTCCAGATGCAAATCGGAGATGAGCAGGATTCTGGTAGACAAGGTTAGTCTTCTTCAGTGACTACGACTGATTCAATGATTATCTCGTTAACAGGGACATCTTGATGGCCATCTTGGGATGACGTCTCGCATTCCTTGAGCTTGTTGACCACGTCCATGCCGTCTGTCACTTTGCCGAAAACTGCATAACCCCAGCCTTGGTCGTTCTTGCCAGTGTGATTCAGGAAGTGATTGTCGCCTACATTGATGAAGAACTGTGACGTGGCCGAGTGAGGAACTGCCGTTCTTGCCATCGCCAAGGTGCCGATTAGGTTCTTTAGGCCATTGTCGGCCTCGTTTTCGATGGGTGTTCCATTGTCTTTCTGCGTAAGACCGGACTCGAAACCACCGCCCTGAATCATGAAGTCGTTGATAACACGATGAAAGATGGTGCCATCGTAGAATCCGGATTTAGCATACGTTACAAAATTTTCAGCCGAAATTGGTGCCTTGTCGAAATCGAGTTCTACGGTAATTGCTCCGTAGTTGGTCTTTATTGTGATCATGTTTACTACCTATTGAGTGAAGCTTAAATCTTACTTCTAAGTCTCGCTCATAAATGCGCAAGATTGAGTAAGGGAGATACCGAAAACCAGGTGATTAAATGAGCTGTTTAAACCCAGTGTGCTATTTGCCATGAAAATTTTTGTTATGGCATTGCAGAAGCCGCTATAATAAGCGCTTTATGCTCGCCACGACAGTCTCAGTGTTAGATTGAAGTGCAAAACTTGCAGAGATAGAAGAACCCTCGCAATGAAAGACCAAAAAAACGCTAGCACCACTCTTGATGAGGCTGTCGATAGTAGCACTTCGTCCAATTTCATCCGCAGCAAGATTGCACATGATCTCAAGGAGGGAAAGCATGGCGGGCGCGTGCATACTAGATTTCCTCCAGAGCCGAATGGCTACCTGCATATCGGCCATGCTAAGTCTATTTGCCTCAACTTTGGCGTGGCGGCAGAAAATTCGGGCCTGTGTAATCTTCGCTTTGATGACACAAACCCGGAGAAGGAGAGCCAGGAGTATGTCGACGCCATCAAGGACAGTATTTCTTGGTTAGGCTTTCAGTGGAATGGAGATGTCCGCTACTCCTCAAGTTATTTCGAACAATTGTACACGTTCGCGCTGCAACTAATTGAGTCGGGGAAGGCATACGTTTGCCATCTCGGTGCAATTGAAATGCGTGAGTATCGCGGCTCATTGACAGAGCCCGGCCAGAATAGCCCGCACAGGGATCGGTCGATAGAAGAAAATAAGGATCTATTTGAGCGTATGCGCGCTGGTGAGTTTGCCGATGGAGCTTGCAGCCTGCGTGCAAAAATCGATATGGCATTGCCAAACATTAATATGCGCGATCCTGTTTTGTACCGCATCAGGCACATGGAGCATCACCAGACCGGCTCGCAGTGGTGCATCTACCCCACTTACGACTATACGCACTGTATATCAGACGCGCTCGAAGGCATTACTCATTCGCTGTGTACGCTGGAGTTTGAGGGTCATCGTCCTCTGTATGACTGGATATTGAATAGTCTAGATATTGCGTCCCTAGCTGGAGCTAGCGACCTATCCGGCACGGAGTGTGACTATGTGCTGCCTCAGCAGACCGAATTTGCGAAACTGAAACTAAATTACACCATCGTGGGCAAGCGTAAGCTCAAGGAGATGATAGAGACGAATGTAGTTCAAGGCTGGGATGATCCGCGTATGCCGACTCTTGCAGGGTTGCGTAGGAGAGGCTTTACGGCCACCTCCATCCGAAACTTTTGCGAGAGCGTTGGCGTGGCGCGTAGCGAAAGCATCGTCGACCTTGGGATGTTGGAACACGCTATTCGAGATGACCTGGACAAGAATAGTCCGCGGGCGATGTGCGTGTTGAACCCAGTCACCGTGGTGCTGACGAATTTGCCCGATGAGCATCTCGAGATACTTAGTATGGCGAATCATCCAAAGGTTGATGAAATGGGCCGTCGCAGCGTTCCTCTAACGAAGCGAGTTGTGATAGATAGGTCTGATTTCGAAGAGGTGCCTCCGCAGGGCTTCAAGCGCCTGATTGCAGGTGGAGAAGTACGCTTGCGCGGCGCCTATGTGATCAAATGTATTGATGTGATCAAGGATGACGCTGGGAATATCATAGAGCTACATTGTAGCGTCGACCTGGATACACTCGGTAAGAAGCCCGAAGGGCGTAAAGTAAAAGGTGTAATCCACTGGGTATCCGAAGCCAAGGGAGTGCCTTTGAGCGTGCGGTTGTATGACCGGCTGTTCAATGTTGAAAATCCGGAAAGCAAAGACATCGAAGACTTTCGTGAATGCCTGAACAAAGATTCTTTGGTAGAAATAACGTCTTGTATCGCGGAGCCATCGATAGTGGAAAAGGGTGCATCATCGAGCTATCAATTCGAGAGGGAAGGCTATTACTGTCTTGACGAGAAAGATTCATTGGAAAACAAGCTCGTTTTTAATCGAACCATAACCCTGCGCGATTCATGGTAGGCGAGAAGCTTCAAAAAAGTAGAGAATATCCTGTGTTAAATATTTACAACAGTCTTACGCAAACTAAAGAAGAATTTAAGCCAATCAATGAAGGAAAGATTGGTATCTATGTTTGTGGAATCACGACCTACGATTACCTTCACCTTGGTCATGCGCGCATGATGGTGGCGTTTGATGTTGTCACGCGCTACCTACGTGCTAGTGGTTTCGAAGTGAATTACGTAAGAAATATTACAGACATCGATGACAAAATTCTGAATCGCGCTAGTGAGAACGGCGAATTGTTTTCAGATCTTACCGATCGATTCATCGATGCCATGCATGAAGATGAGGCGGCGTTAGCCGTGCTTCCGCCGGATGTTGAGCCGCGGGCGACAGGGCATATTAATGAAATCGTCGAGATGATTAAGGTGCTCATAGAGAAAGACATGGCTTATAGGGCCGACAACGGCGACGTCTATTTTTCGGTTATGAACTTTCCAGATTATGGAAAGTTATCGAAAATGAAGATGGATGAGCTCTTGGATGGCGCGCGCATAGAAGTAGGGGAGCTGAAAAAAGATCCCAGAGACTTTGTGTTGTGGAAGTCATCTGCAGATGATGGTGTTGGCTGGGATTCTCCCTGGGGTTATGGTAGACCTGGCTGGCATATTGAATGTTCGGCTATGTCGAACTGCTGTCTCGGCGACAATTTCGATATTCATGGCGGCGGATCAGATTTGCTTTTTCCTCATCATGAAAACGAAGTTGCGCAATCTGAGGCGGCGACCGGTACGCGGTTCGCGAATGTGTGGATGCACAATGGTCCACTGCGCGTCGACAACGAGAAGATGTCAAAGTCGCTGAATAATTTCTTCACCGTAAGGGAAATACTGGAAGACTACGATGCCGAAGTCGTTCGTCATCTATTGATCGCGAGTCACTATCGTAGCCCGATCAATTATTCTGAGCAGAGTTTACAGCAGTCCACCAGTGTATTGGAGCGTTTCTATAACTGCGTTAAGGGCTTGGATATCGCGAGTGCGAAGTCGCTAACCAATAGTCGCTTCGAAAAGGCATTCTTCGCGGCGATGGACGATGACTTCAACACGCCGGAAGCTTTTAGTGTTCTTTTCGAGATGGTGAAGGAGATTAATAAGAATAAGGAAACTGATTATGGGCTTGCGAATCAACTCGGTGCCTTGCTAGTACGACTTGCCAATCTGTTAGGTATTCTACAGAGCACTCCTGAGGAATTTCTGCGCAGCAATATTGCTATTGAAGTGGATGAGCAGGGCATAGATCAGCTGATAGCGGCCCGAAAACAGGCGCGAGCAGACAAGGATTGGGCGCGAGCCGATGAAATACGTGGTCAGTTAGCGGCGATGAAAGTTGTCGTAGAAGATGGCGCTGATGGCAGTGGCTGGAGGGTGGAACGCTAGCTTACCTGTTTTGCTTTGTCTGAAGCGCCCGAGGCATCGTGCCTTTAGCTGAAAAGCAATGGAATCAAGCATTGACTGGCACCATTGACGTGAGTATTATTCCGTCCTCTCGAAAACGAA
>CASQMQ010000004.1 GCA_949430125.1 uncultured Pseudomonadales bacterium | reverse complement strand
GACAGGTAAGGCTGCAGGACTTTGACTACATCACCACCGCCTAGCTTCAACTTAGGAACAGGCTGCGGGTGTTCATTACCGTGTCGGTCAAAAAGAGGTTCAGGCATCAATTCTTCGAATGGAACCTGCTGAGTATCCACGACCATCGCCTGAATATAATCCCCAAACCGGATTGCATGTCTTTTTGCCATTATCGGTACCGTTAATTAATTTGTTTTAGTTATGAACTACTTGGAACAGTCAAGGATCATATCTCACAAAAACCCTAAACTATAGAGTTTTTAGGACTTCTATGACGCTTTTTCAGGTTTAATGAAGTAGTCTTTGTGGAGGCTCAGGGAGCTGCATAACCACTTTAAGCTATTGATAATAATAAATATTATTTTTTTAATGCATCTCAGCGTTACATATAACGCTACATTCGAGCAAAATCACTAAACCATTCAGCAGCATCTAATTAGCCCTAATTGACACTTTTCATTCCTTGCCCTAAGCGGCCGCCTGAACTGCACATAATGCAGCGCTATCCCGCATACTCTATTGAATTAGGGTAGTTACATCTCGCCCCTATACATAATATTCTGGACGAATTGTTAGTTATCCTAGAAAATAATGCTAATAGCTATTCATCTCTACAATTGGGAAAGTGAGCCCAATATTTGGTTTGCTATCGAACTTACGGCCATGCAAGAGAGCAATCTAATGAGTAGCAGGGGGGGGGAATTGATTATGGAAAGCAAAAGCCTAAAAGCTGTTCTTGATTTACCTGATTGGAAAATCGGATTTGCCGCGTGGATATTTGCTGGATATTCACCGTTAGAAAAAAAAGAACGTGGCGTTTTGATCAGATTAACCGATGAAACAGAAATTTCTTGTGGCGGCACTGACTATATTGAAGCAGAGAAAGCCCAGAGAGAAATCAAGCAAACCCTTGAAAGGGGAGTGGCTGAATTCAAGAACGTTAAAAAAATTGATTCCAAGGAAAGATTTGATCGGAATTTATTAATCGACATTGCCTTAGAAAATGATCTTTCACTGATAGCAAATCCTTCTTTCCTTGGTAGGACTAGCTCATGAAACTACTGACAACAATAACCATATTCTGCCTTTTCTATTATCAAATTAAATCCAGCTCTCTCACGTAGATTTTCAGGGATATTTAAAGACCCTTAAAAATATTAACTTCGTGCAGCAAATTCCTGCTTATCACCATTGGAATTAGTAAAGAAAAAAGATTGTAGCTTTTAATGATTGATATAGAAGGTAGCTATTGGAGAATGCTATGACTGTGAAATGGGACTATTATGTTAGTACAATTATTGCCGATCCAAAATGAAAAAAGTAAAACTGCAGATAAGTTAGAAGCAATGATGAGAAGGCAAGGTGTTGCAGGATGGGAGCTCGTCAATGTGGTTCCATTTGGAACTAACTCCCTTTACGCAATCTATAAAAAACCAATAAGTTAAAGAAACTTTAACTAGGTTCCTTGAGTCAGAATTAGACAAGCGATATGCTAAAGCATCGATATATACAGTATATATCTTGTTCTTTGCTTGGAGAGATTAGAAGGTATTAGATGGTTTGAAATTAATGAATGGTGCCCGGGGGCGGAATCGAACCATCGACACGAGGATTTTCAGTTCTCTGCTCCACCAAAGTGAAGCAGAGAACAAAATCTTAGGCGTTTCGCAGCTTAGCCTGCGCCGCTGCTAATCTGGCTATCGGCACGCGTGGTGGTGAACAGCTTACGTAGTCCAAGCCCGCACGGTGGCAGAAGTCGATCGAGGCAGGGTCGCCGGCGTGTTCGCCGCAGATACCCAGCTTAAGATCAGGCTTTGTGGCGCGACCGCGATCTACGGCGAAGTCGATGAGTTTGCCTACGCCGTGTTGGTCTAGGCTGGCGAAGGGGTTCTTGTTGTAGATTTCTTTGCTTTGGTACTCGTCATAGAACAGGCCCATGTCGTCGCGGCTTAAGCCGAGTGCTGTCTGGGTCAGGTCATTGGTACCGAAGCTAAAGAAGTCTGCTTCTTTCGCGATCTCGTCAGCAGTGATTGCCGCACGTGGTACTTCGATCATGGTGCCGACGATGTAATTGATGCGAATCTTGTGCTTCTTCATTACCTCTTTGGCTACGCGATGTACAATTTTGAGCTGATCCGCGAGTTCTGCGCGGAAGCCCACCAGAGGAATCATGATCTCTGGCTTCACTTTGATCTTCTTTTTACCCTTTAGAACCTGTGCAGTTGCCTCGAAGATTGCGCGGCTTTGCATTTCGGTGATCTCAGGATAGATGATGCCCAGACGACAGCCACGGCAGCCGAGCATGGGGTTCTCTTCGTGCAGTGACTTGATGCGATCGATGACGTAATCGAAAGGCACGCCGAGCTTCTCAGCTAGTTGGCGTCTAACCACGTCGTCGTGAGGAAGGAATTCATGCAATGGCGGATCTAATAGACGGATCGTCACCGGGCGACCATTCATGGCCTTGAAGATGCCAACGAAGTCTTTCTTCTGAAAAGGCAGCAGCTTCTTCAATGCTGTGCGGCGCTGCACTTCGTCTGAGGCGAGAATCATCTGCCGCATATAGTCGATGCGATCGCCTTCGAAGAACATGTGCTCTGTACGGCATAGCCCAATGCCTTCAGCACCGAAGGCCACGGCTTGTTTAGCCATAGTGGGCGTATCGGCATTGGTGCGAATATTCATGGTGCGGTGTTTGTCAGCCCATTTCATGACAGTCTGGAACAGCTCATAGGTGTAGCTCTTGCTAGGCTTCAGCCCACCGTCTAGCACGCGCTTCACTTCGGAATCGGTGCTCTGGATCATGCCCTTATAGATGGCGCCGGTGCTGCCATCGATAGATATGTAGTCGCCTTCACGCAGGACTACTTTGCCTGCGGTAAGTGTTTTCTTCTCGTAGTTGATGCTGATGCCGCTGGCTCCACAGACACATACCTTGCCAAGTTGACGGGCAACGAGCGCTGCGTGAGAGGACACACCACCACGGGAGGTCAAGATACCCTGTGAGTGCAACATTCCCTTCAAGTCATCAGGGGAAGTCTCTGTACGACACAGTACGACCCGATTTCCCTTGCGTGTTTCCATCTCGGCTTGAGCTGCTGTGAAAGCGATGCGGCCGGTTGCGCCACCAGGGCCTGCCGGCAGGCCAGACGCGATTACTGTCGCAGCCTTCAACGCCTTGGGATCGAAAACGGGTACCAGCAGCGAATCGATAGACTCGGCTGGAATTTTCAACAGCGCCGTCTCAACATTCATCAGGCGCTCTTTTTGCATCTCTACAGCGATTCTCACCGCGGCTAGACCAGTACGCTTGCCATTACGTGTTTGCAGAATGAAAAGCTTGTTCTTCTCGATGGTGAATTCGAAGTCCTGCATGTCTTTGAAGTGCTTTTCTAGCTTAGACCGAACCTTCTCCAGATCTTTAAAGCTTTTGGGCATTTCCTTGGCAAGCTTACTGATGGCATTTGGTGTGCGCAGACCTGCTACCACGTCTTCGCCCTGCGCATTAATTAGATATTCGCCGTAAAACAGCTTCTCGCCGTTGGCTGGGTCGCGAGTGAAGGCAACTCCTGTCGCGCTGTCGTCGCCAGCATTGCCGAATACCATGGCCTGAACATTCACAGCCGTGCCCCATTCGGCGGGGATACCGTATTCCTGGCGATAGAGGATGGCGCGCTCATTTCTCCAGGAGCCGAATACGGCGCTTATCGCGCCCCAGAGCTGCTGCATAACATCTTGTGGGAATGCGCCCCGAGTGCGCTTACGGATTAGCGCCTTGTATTGAGTGACTAGTGTTTGTAGGTTCTGGGTAGTCAGGCCATTGTCTGACTCTGCACCCACCTTGCGCTTTAATTTCTCCAGAAGTACATGGAAGGGGTCTTCCTCTTCCTCTGTACGCGCGGTGACACCCATCACTACGCCGCCGTACATCTGGATGAAGCGACGGTAGCAATCCCAAGCAAATTGGGGGTTCTTAGAAACATCGGCGAGGCCTTCGACAGTCTCGTCGTTCAGGCCAAGATTGAGGATAGTGTCCATCATGCCCGGCATAGAATCGCGGGCTCCGGAACGTACAGATACCAATAGAGGGTTCTTGCGACCACCGAACTTTTTGTTGAGCTGCTTCTCAACGTTCTTTACTGAGTCGGCTATGCTCTGGCGCAGGGCCTTAGGATAGCTTTGCTCATGATCATAGTAATAGGTGCAAACTTCGGTGCTTATGGTAAAGCCTGGAGGCACGGGCAGGCCGATTGATGCCATCTCAGCTAGGTTGGCACCCTTGCCGCCGAGCAGCTCACGCATGGTGGTATTGCCGTCAGTAGTCTTACCGAATGCGTAGACGAATTTCTTGCTCTTACTGGTTTTGTGAGTCTTGGTGGGCTTCTTAATCTGGGTTCTGCTCATAGCGCGAAAAATACCTTGTTTCTTATATAAAGCTATACCATTTCCCTCAACCCACGAGGGGGAGGGGGGCAGCCTAGAGGAACTGTCTGCAGGACAGTCCCCATGATGCTTTCAGCGAAAGCCAGCTGCTCGATTTGTGCACGGATAGGACGACAAATTGCCGACCCATGCGGGTAGAGGAGAATAATGCACTTGCACGTCGAAATCCAGCATGGATAGCATACGGCAAACATAAGCAGGCCCGAGGGTTGGGGCTTAGCTTATGTGTGAAATTGAGCAGTACGCCGCAAACAATTGGGATGCGCAATAGGAGAGCGCCACAATCTGCGTGATCAGTTTCTATGCTATGCACGTGCCAGCTGACGCTGCCTAGCAGCAATCTTGAGCCGCCGTTGTCGATTCCTGCTAATTACCACCCAGTACTTGGGAATGCAGCGGAAGCAATTCTAACGAGTTGTGAATGATACGCGAATGCTGTCATGACTTTCGTCACCAGCCATTAAGTTCGGCAACCTTTTATAAGGAGCTGGAAAACGTCAATATTTTGATCGTTCAGAAGTTTGTCTGTAACTCCCTCAGTAACTCTTATCGAGATATGTTTACAGAAATTTATCTGACTAATTAAGCGGCTGGTGGAGAGAGACTTTCAATTGATGTATGACACCGAGGCAAAATACATCTACGTTAAAGTGTTGGAATAGTCGTCAACGCGCTTACTCCGATTCATTGCGTACCGTGATTGCAGGAATCCCCTCAGAGTCTACCTGTGTCCTAATTTGAATAGGTCGGCAGCATACTTGGCAGTCTTCAATATATTCTTGTTCGGGAATAGAGCAGTCTACGAGTAGTTGTATAGGTTCGCCGCAAGAGGGGCAATAGGTCTCCACATTTTCCTGCAGAAGCATATTAGGTCACCTCGGTGAGGAGTGGCTTGCCTGAAAAGTAGGCATCCAAATTATCGATCACTAACTGGCCCATTGCTTTTCTTGTCTCTACAGTGGCGCTACCAATATGTGGCAGTAATACTACGTTGTCTTGCTCGAGCAGCTCTTCCGAGACATTGGGCTCGTCTGCATAGACGTCTAAGCCTGCTGCAAAAATATGCTGCTTCTGCAAGGCAGCTGCTAGCGCTGCTTCATCAACGCTGGATCCTCGGCCCACATTGATGAAGATTCCTGTGGGGCCTAATTTTTTGAGTATGTCTGTATTAATCGCGTTTCTAGTGCCTTCGCCTCCGGGCAACATGCAGAGCAAAATGTCAGAAGCCTCGGCTAAGTCAGCTATGCTGGAATGGTAGCTATAGGGCAAGTCTTTCGGACTTCGGTTGTGGTAAGCAATCTTTAGTCCAAAGGTGAGTGCCCGACTAGCAATTTCCTCACCTATCCGGCCGCAACCTACTATCCCCAGAGTCTTACCGGCTAAACCCATTCCGAAGGGGAGCGGTCCTAGCGACCATTTCTTTCTCGCGTACAAAACGGTCGGCATTTACGATGTTTCTGGTGGTCGCTAGAACAAGGGCGAGAGCAATATCAGCAACTGCATCATTGAGCACATCAGGAGTGTTAGTGACTCGGATATTTCTGCTGCGAGTTACTTCAAAATTTACTCCGTCGACTCCCACGCCAAAGCAGGAAATGATTTTGAGACAATCCAGTTCATAGATGGTTTCATCAACCATCCAAGAAGCGGTGGCTATGGCTTCACATTTTCCTTGTAGCTCTTGGATGAGCCTTTTCTTTTTATCGGAGGATAGCTTCCATAGGTGGTGTGTCTGAAATTTTTCATCTAATTTTTGAATTGTCTCAGGGTGAAATTCATTCGCTAAGAGTACACTGTGCTTGGGGACCATAAGATTATCTTCTAGATACGTATTCAGGTATTGAGTGTATTCATTCGAATGCCTTGTGCGCAATAGAATCTTTTTGTTTCTCAATTGGTTGCAACTGCAGAGTATATTGCTTAGATTAGAGATTCTTGGATATAACGTGCAACTGCTACAGTGTCCCTCATACTCGACCCATCAATATTCATTGCCTATCCTATCCGGCGCTATAAATTGAAAAACTATCTTCAGAATCTTCCATCAATTGATAAGCTCCTTCAATCAGTCTCGCTTTCGTCGCAGATAGATAAACTCGGCCACAAAAGTGTCAAGGATGAAGCGAGGTGTCAAATCGACTCCTTGAGAGAGTCCCTTCTACAAAAAGAAGACAGCGCTTTGACGTGGATGTCCACGCCTGGCTTTTTCGAAGAATTTTGTCAGCAAATCGCCAAAGCCGTCGAGGCGCAGTTTTCCAGCACATTAATTCCAGTATTTAATCTGACGGGCACCGTGGTCCACACGAACCTAGGTAGATCTTGTCTCCCCGCTGAGGCAGTGGATTCTATGGTCGCGGCAGCAACTCATGCCACAAACCTTGAATACGACCTGCTAAGCGGAAAGCGGGGCGATAGAGATTCACACTTAGAACGCGCCATTTGTGAGATGACGGGCGCTGAGGCGGCGACCGTTGTGAATAACAATGCCGCCGCCGTGCTGTTGGTGCTCAATACCTTGGCATTGAACAAGGAGGTCATTATCTCTCGTGGCGAGCTGGTTGAGATCGGTGGTGCCTTTCGTATACCCGATGTGATGGAGAGTGCGCACTGCACGCTGCGTGAGATAGGTACGACTAATCGAACGCACCTGAAAGACTACGCGGCGGCAATCAATAGCGATACTGGCCTGATTGATGAAGGTGCATACCAGCAACTACGAGATCAGGGGCTTTACCAATTCCGTTTCGGAATCTGACTTGAGTGAGTTATCTAAAGAGAAGGGCATTCCCTTCGTCTCGGACCTGGGTAGCGGTTCGTTGGTCGATCTGCGCCAGTTTAACCTGCCTTATGAGCCTACGGTCAAAGACACCATCGACATGGGCGCCGACCTAGTTACCTTTAGTGGGGATAAGCTGCTTGGCGGTCCTCAGGCGGGCATTATCGTGGGCAAGCGCGAATTGATAGAGAGAGATTAAGGGCAACCCGCTCAAGCGCGCCCTTAGAGTCGACAAGATTACGCTGGCGGCGTTGCTGGCGGTAATCAATATCTATAAAGACCCAGACCGGCTGGAATCTCGTCTGCCGATGTTGGCGGACCTCGCTCGGCCCGTCGCTGGAATCGAGGAGGTCGCTGCAAAGGTGATTGCCGCTGTAAGTGAGCGTTTAGCAGGTAGGGCATTGGTAACCGTGCAGGCCTGTAAGAGTCAGATTGGTAGCGGTGCACTGCCTTTAGACCTCATGGAGAGTCGCGCGCTTTGTATTACGCCGATAGCCGAGAAAGGCAAGACTGACGATGCCTTGCAACGCTTGTCCTCGACTTTTCGTGCTTTGCCGAAGCCGGTCATAGGGCGGGTCTCCGATGGTCGCTTGCTCTTTGATCTGCGCTGCCTGCGCGATGTGGATGGTTTTCTAGGTCAACTGGATAGCTTGGCTGACTAGAATTAATCTTCGTTACCGTAGAAATTCAAACAATTTGCAGTGATAGCTGGCTGATAGCTACTTGGCTAGGTATTATTCCGAAGTAAATCAGTGAACAGCTTCTTTCGTAAGAAATATTCAGCAGACAAGATAAGGAATACCAAATGTTTAGTCATGTAATGCTAGGTGCCAATGACGTAGAAAAGTCCAAATCCTTTTATGATGCCATCTTGGGTGCAATAGGCTACGAGTCCGGTGTAACCGACGATAAGGGTCGCGTATTTTGGATGAACAAGACTGGCATATTCTCTATTAGTAAGCCCATCGACGGCGAGCCCGCCTGCTATGGTAATGGCAGCACACTTGGCTTTAGTGTCGAGAGCATCGACGCAGGGAATGCGTGGCATGCCGCCGGTCTTGAAAACGGCGGAACAGACTGCGAGGATGCTCCAGGACTGCGTGAGGGAAGTACCGGCTCAATGTTCCTAGCCTACTTGCGGGACCCATCCGGTAACAAGATATGCGCTCTGCACAGACTGTAGATCGATAAATCTAGACCAGATCAAGAGATAACGTAGCATGGAAATGGAAGAATTAAACGGGTGGGTCAATGCCTACATTGAAGTCCACGAGAGCGAAAATTCGTCGAATGAGGACCACTCATGCTATTGGGCGATCGAGAAATTCGCGGATATGGAAATGGACTACCCAGATCTAAATTGGGCGGCCATGCTGCAGATTATCTCTCTAACCACATCCGATACTGTGATACACAATCTCGCGTCAGGGCCTCTGGAAGAGCTGGTCGAGCTGCATGGTGTGGAGTACATCGATCAGATCGAGAAGACGGCACGAACCAATCTGAACTTTCGTTTGGTGCTGCGGGAACTCATGGAGACGACTGACAAGAACATCTGGAGTCGTATACTTCGGGCTAGGTCGGACGATTGATTGGCCGAGATAGGGCATGAGGTGCAGCGAATCGATACAATCAAAGGGGGCAGCAATCAAAGTACTCTGACCCATTTAATATGCCCCCTTCATCATGAAAGAAACTGATCTCTATCTTCCTTTAAAAAAGTTTCTTGAAAAGCAAGGCTACGAAGTTAAAGCCGAGGTTGAAAACTGCGATGTAGTTGCAGTTAAGGTGCCCGCCGGCAACGAAAAAGCCCAACCACTCACTATCATTGAGCTAAAACTGTCGCTTAATCTGGAAGTGATTTTACAAGCCGTTGACCGTTTGATATTAAGCCCGGTTGTGTACATCGGTGTGCCCAATTCTTGTGGCGCCCTCAAAAAAGCGAAACGCAAACGTATTCTTAAACTCTTGAAGATGCTCGGCATAGGTTTGGTCGCTATTAATCCTAAGCGCAACACTGTTGAGATTGTTGTCGGCCCCACTCCCTACCAGCCTCGACAATCCAAACCAAGACAACAATGGCTAATCGATGAATTTGAGGCACGAGCTGGGGATCCAAACCTGGGCGGGGCCTCTACCAACGCAGGGCGAATGACCGCCTACAAACAACAAGCCATCGAAATAGCCTACTACCTGCGTACACACGGGGCTACTAAGGCCAGCGATATTGCGAAGGTACTAAAGGTTCCTAAATCCAGAGCCATAGTCTACGACAATCATTATGGCTGGTTTCAGAGCGTGTCCCGCGGTGTCTATGATTTGTCTGACTTTGGCAAAACTCTGTTAAATGAGCAAAAATAGGGAGCAGTACTAACTTAACGCACAGGAAGATGGTGCTGTATTCGGCTAAATATTAGTTTTGAATGCTCTTGTTCTCTAGAGATCTAGGGCAAACGAATTATCTAAGGCCGCCAGTTAAATTAGTAACTTACTTTGCGTCCTAAATCTCTTCTCCCCACACCCGAGTTAGCTTAACAGCTTCGCTTTATCTATATACTGCTGCTGAAGATAACGCTTATAAAGCTTCCCGTTATCCAAGCGCGGCAATTCTTGCACAAAATCAATGGAACGCGGCACTTTTACTGGTGATAAAAATTCGCGCAGCCAAATCAATAATTCTTGCTCCACTGCTTTTCCATCAACCGGCCATTGTATTGGTTGCACGACTGCTTTTACTTCCTCACCAAACTCAACATTGGATATACCAAACACCGCCACATCGGCAACGGCGTTGTGGATAATTAATTGATTTTCAATCTCTTGAGGATAAATATTGACGCCACCTGAGATGATCATGAAGTCCTTCCGGTCACTGAGGTACAGATATCCGTCTTCATCTAGGTAGCCTGCATCACCCACAGTGCCCCAGCCTTCAGGAGATATGCAGGCGGCCGTTTTTTCTGGCTCACCGTAGTAACTGAAATCGCCTATGCGGTCTGCAAAATAGACCGTACCTATTTCTCCATCTGGTAATTCCTGACCTTCATCATCAAGAATCTTAATACGGCAACCCAGCGGTGGCCCCACTGAGCCAGGATGATTCAGCCATTGTTCGGAGTTCAGCGCGGTAAATCCCATGCCTTCAGTCGAGCCGTAGTATTCGTTAATAATCGGCCCCCACCAAGCAATCATCTGATGCTTTATTTCAACCGGACAAGGTGCGGCGGCATGAATAGCGACCTTATGAGAACTGAAGTCGAATTGAGTTCTGAGTTTTTCATCTAAGCGCAGCATACGGATAAACATGATCGGCACCCATTGGCTGTGGGTGATCTGGTATTTCTCTATGAGCTCTAGACTACGCTCGGCATCAAAGCGCTCCATAATAATGCTAGTACCACCTAAGTGCATAGTAATCGTGTTATAGGTCAGTGGCGCGGCGTGATAAAGCGGCGCCGGTGACAGATACACGGTGTTTTCACGAAAACCAAATTTAACTCCCAGCGTGGCCGCCGAGGGTGTCATAACTTGAATAGATTCACCCGGTACGCGCTTGGGTAACACGCCTTTGGGTCGACCCGTGGTGCCTGATGAATACAACATTTGTACGCCGCGTTCTTCGTCGTTTATGGGTGTATTTGGTTGCGATTCAATTGCGTCCTCCAATGACAGGTAGCCATGGGACGTGCCGCCAACCATAAAGCAATCTTGAAGGCCATTGCAGCGACTGCGAATATTGCCGGCCAAGTCGCCGAGTGCATTTGAGCTTATTAATACTTTGGCTTCACAGTTGTCGACAATGTAGGCAATCTCCTCCTCACGTAGGTGAGTGCTGATTGCTGTGTAGATAATGCCAGAGCGCTGAGCAGCCCATACAATTTCCATAAAGTGACGATTATTTTCCATATGGATGGCGATGTGATCGTCAGGCTGCAAGCCTAGCGAGCGAAACAATTGTGCAATCTGATTCGAGCGCTGCTCTAGTTGCAAATAGGTCACCACTTCGCCGCTGCCGGCCATAATAAAGGCAGGTTTATCAGGAGTGGATTTTGCGAAATGACTTGGATGCATAGCTTGAGCTCTTTATTGGTTTTAGTTGTTTGCGGCAAGGGCTATCTTGTTTTCGGGATTATTCGGCTAGTTCGTAATTAGCGGCTCGTGAGAAATTAAAGGGGATAGATCATTCTATAAGATTTTCTCTACAATTAACAAAGCTGTCTTGTTGCAGCTGTACAAGGCATTATGGCTTTAATTGCAGGAGACATTAACAACTTAAGTACGCAGTTTTAACTTGCTAGTGCCTCCTAAAATTCCTCAAGCGCTTTGTGTCCGCTTGGCCTGTGCAGCGAAGCAATTTCTACTGACACTAAGAGTTTTGCCTAACAGAACGTAACACATTGTGGAGGACTCCATGTCGCGATTCTCAGCCGTTGGTGTACTGCTAATTTGTCTTGTCAGCGCTTGTTCCGATGGGGCCAATGACCAGCGCACCTACGTGCTGACTACTGGTACAACTGGCGGAACGTTTTACCCGGTGGGGGTTGCTCTTTCGACTTTGGTTTCAGCAATGGCCGAGGAAGGTTTTTCTTTAACCGCAATAAGTTCAGCTGGCTCGATGGAAAACATCAAACTACTTCGGGATAATCAGGCGCAGTTTGGACTGATACTAGGCACCTTTGCAGCTTGGGCCTACGATGGGGTTGGGCCAATAAGTACCCCCCAACCACACATTCGCAGTATCAGCGCGATGTGGCCCAATGTGGAGCACTTCGTATTACGTTCCGATTTGGTTATCGATGGTACTGTTTCAGACCTTGCGAAACTGAAAGGCGAACGGTATTCCATCGGGATGCGCAATTCGGGAGCTGAGCACACCGGCCTCTACATCTTCGATGCGCTTGGGATAGATTACACTGAAGATCTGTCTATTGCTTACTTGGGCTACGGGCCATCTACCAACGCACTACAGGACGGCAATATCGTTGGTATGAATGTCCCCGCAGGCCCACCAGTAACTGCCATAGCTCGTGCTTACGCACTACTAGGTGAGGGCATGACCATCTTGGCGTTTTCCGAAGAAGAAATGACAGCCATCAACCAACAATTCCCATTGTGGGATTTCTATGAATTGCTTCCAGGGACGTACCCCCGACAGGATAAGCCGGTTACAACAGCCTACAGTTCCAATGTTTTTGTAGTTCGAGATGACGTTTCAGAAGAAATTGTCTACAACATGACAAAATTGTTATGGGACAACTTAGCTACATTGCAGGAGATTCATAGCGCTACCAAATCGATGGTCATTGAAGCGGCACTAAAGGGCATTCCAGTACCGCTACATAAAGGAGCGCTGCGCTACTATAAAGAAAATGGAGTGGAAATCCCTGAGCACTTATTGGGTGGATAAGTTGCATCTCAATTCTCTATCGATAAGTGCTGATAGAGTGATTCTAAATACAAGCTGCAGGTTGTATGTATAGCATTTTTCAATTTGGTCAATTTTTTTGCTGGTTCCCGTACAGTGGTATAGTCAGAAGATCTGCTACTGGCACATTGCCGACAATTGCTAATCCCGTACTACGCATTGCGGATTATTTAATCCATCCTATCGACAATGGTTGATTCTGCAGGAAAGGGCCGAAGTAACTCTTCAGCAAGTCTTACCCTGCTTTAATCCTCAATAAGTTTTCACTCATGTGTAAATAGCGCAACGCACCAACATCCACATCCAGTTGAGTTCCACTGACTGAGCACGAGCTATCCACCAGGTATGCCCTGATAAACCCCAAAGTGCACATAGGCAGCTGTTGATCGGTTGTTCCAAATTTTATCATCTGAATCAATCTCTTCATAGCCCAGCTGCCGAGACCCGTTTCCAGGTTGGGTGTTAAATTCGGCGGGTAGACAACACCGAGAAAGTCGTCTACGAAAGGGCTGTTGTAGGCGATGCCTGTGCTCGAGCCAGCAAGAAGGCGAGACTGATTCACGTTGACGACTAGTGCTGCCATCGGTGTGACAACTGCCACAGCCTAATAGGCCGAACATGTATCTGCCACGCTGTAATTGCTCGAGAGAATAGTTGGGCGAGAGCATCGTCTCGGGTGTGGCAAAGATGGTTGTTGGGTCGAGCGGCTCAAAATCGTCTAGAGGGGTAATAGCCGACGCGAGTTCCGGCGCAGCCAGTAACGAAAACCAATAGATAACTCAATAACGAAATCTTGCCTAGTACCTTCATGACAGCTCCTCAGTGACATTGCGGCTTTGATATCTCATTCAAGCATGAAGGCGCCAATAGGACGTTGGTCTGAAGCAAATTTAGTGGCTAAGGAGTTTGAATAATACTCAGTAGGCGCGGTTGGGCTTGACCCTTCTCATTAGTTTGTTTATTGTGTCGCCACCTGCGTCAGGTGCCAGTTCTGGGAGCAATTCCACATTGGTTAAACGGGAAGTTCGGTGAGAAACCGACGCTGCCCCCGCAACGGTAAACTTGCTCGAATTAGTATTAACGAGCAGGTGAGCCCGACACCGGCCTGAAACAGACTACGTCATTGCTATGCAATGATACTAACGATGCAGCGGAGGGCTCATCGGTAGTCGGTTTCTTGCCTAGGCATCCTACCCTCTACTTCTTGCCTCTCCCTCATGAAATGTAACTTTCATCGAGGTCTTAACATGAAACTAATAGCAAACTCATCCTTCTTTGTGGGCGTTTGTCTGAGCGCGTGTGTATTACCGACACAGGTGCAGGCGCAAACATCAGATGCTAGCGCTCCTGAGGAAATAATCGTGCTAGCCAATCGCATTGGGCAATCGCTCAGCACGGTCTTAGCAAGTACTACTGTCATCGACAAAGAAGCCATTCGTCAGTCTCAAGCACAGAACCTCGCAGGCTTATTAGCCGGAGTGCCGGGCATGCAGTTCTCGCCTTCTGGCGGGCAGGGCGCGCAGACGAGCCTATTCATGCGCGGTACCGAGTCGGACCATACCTTGATCCTGGTCGATGGGGTGCAGATGACAACCAATAGCGGGCCGGCAGGCCGATTGGAATTCATTCCTCTTGATCAGATTGAACGCATCGAGATTGTGCGTGGCCCTCGATCCAGCGTGTATGGCTCGGAAGCCATCGGCGGCGTGGTGAACATAATTACTAAGCCGAATATTCAAGAAGATTTTAGTGGCTCGGTGAAGTTGATGGCAGGTACCGAAAATAGCAGTAATGCGAATATCGGTTTGCAGGGACGAGTCGGCAATACCAGCTTGTCGTTGAACGCCTCTCATCGAGAGACGGATGGAATCGATTTTAGTGAGCGTGGTAGTTCAGATGATGACGGTTATGAAAACGATTCTTTCTCAGTGTCTTTTTCCCATCAGTTCAGCGAGATTTTCAGCTTGTCCTCTACGTATTCTAGCTTTGAGGCACAATCGGATTATGATGATGGTGTGGTAAACACAGACAACCAGCAATTCAGCAGCACAGTAACGGCATCGCTTACCGAGCAGTGGGATTCGAATCTTATTCTTGAGAAATTTAAAGAAGACAACATGGACGCCGGTGCTTTCGGGCTTACTAACAGCAGTACCGAGAACAAAAAGCTAAGCTGGCAGAATACTTATAAGTTTGATGCTAGCAACTTATTTTCTTTTGGTATCGATCACCAAGAGCAGGAGTTACGTTACTCAACCTTCGGTGCGCTGCAGACTAACACCTCACGTGATAACGATGGTGTGTATGGTGTGTATGTCCGCGAGAGTGGCCCTTTGGACTTCACGCTTTCGTTGCGTAACGACGACAACGAACGCTTCGGCAATCACAGTACTGGCAGTATCGCGATCGGTAGTGATTTCGGTGAGTCTGTGCGTGCCTGGGTAAGCTATGGCACGGCATTTAAGGCGCCGAACCTGATCGACCTGTATGTAGATTTCCCATCCTTCTTTTTCTTTTCGAACCCGAATCTTAAGCCGGAAACTGCTGAGAGTATAGAGTTAAGTCTGCAAGCTGAGGCCTTGGGCGCGACCTGGCAGTTGAATGTGTTTCGCACCGACATCGATGACTTGATATCGACCGACGCGACGTTCACCTCCTTGGCGAATATCCAACAGGCTCGAATCGACGGCATGGAGGCGACTGCAAGTTCGACCATCGCTGGCTGGAGACTAGATGCTACTCTTACTTTGTTAGATCACGAGAACCGAAGCACTGGGGTTAATTTGCTACGCCGACCCGAACAGACACTTTCGCTGAATATTGCTCGAGAGTTCGGCGCGTTCGACCTCGCTGTGAATTTATTAGCGCAGAACGAGCACTTGGATATCGATCCGGTTAATTTCGGCGGCTCGACAGTGGGCGGCTTCGGAGTTGTGAATCTAATAGCCGGCTATCGATTCAGTGATGAGCTTAATCTGCGGCTGCGAATCGGTAATCTTTTAGATAAGGAATATCAGATTGTCGATGGATTTAATACGCAGGATCGTACCGCACAACTTTCCCTAAACTTTTCTTTCTAACGATTTTAGGAGTTTAGTTATGTTGAAATTCTTATCAGCGAATAAGGAAATTTTGTACCTACTGTTTATCGTAGTGATTAGTGCAGTATTGCCGCACCCTGCGAATGTCACACCCATTGGCGCTCTAGGCCTGTTCGCAGGAACTTATATTCGAAAGCAGGGCTTTCTGTGGCTGCCGGTCGCGGCTGCAATGTTTGCCGACCTGACAACAGTAGGTGTCTACAGTGTGTTGATCATGTTCTTCGTATACACGGGGCATCTGGTGTCGGCGCTATGTGGCCGCTACCTCGTGCGTG
>CASQMQ010000003.1 GCA_949430125.1 uncultured Pseudomonadales bacterium | reverse complement strand
AGGAAGTTGGACAGATTCCAAACATGACAGACCGTTTTTTCCTAGTTTTTAAGAAGCCTTAAACTCTACGCCGCACGCAGTGTCAAAGCCTTCGATGGCAGGGTCCTCAGTGATTCAGCCTAGAAGGCTTTTTCCCGCCTGCAGACTTACGTCTACGCTCTGTTACTCCGACAAATGCCGCGTTGCTACAAGGCTGTGATATAAAGGTTGGGTAGCGACTACACCGAAAAAAATAATAATGGAGTTAACCATGAAACGCGCATTACTAATTGCATGTATTTTTTCCGGACTCGGCTTCACTGCCCTAGCTCAGGATTCCGGTGCTCCACCGGCCATATTCAAACCTAACGCAGAAATTGAAGCCGAATTGGATAGAGCTGCGGCATCATCTGCATCCGCTGGCGGCTGGTCAGTAACTATCTCTCCCGGAGTGTCAGTTCGTCGCCGCAGTAGTGGGGTGGAACAGTATGCGATCATCCATCCCTGGAGCATGGAGATCTATCGCATACTCGAAGGAAGCGGAACATTCGTGACAGGTGGCAAACTTGAGCTACCTCTCGCAGAATCTAGTGATCCGAACATCGTACGTACGCAACACGGCATAATAGGCGGGCTTGCTAGGCAAGTTACTGCGGGAGATGTGCTGGTTCTGCAGCCCGGCACGCCTCATTGGTTTCGGAGCATAGACGGCGAGACTATTACCTATATGGAAAGCCGCATAATGATTACGACCCACCCCGTTCAGTATCAGTAAATTCTATAGAGCTGGATGCTGCGCATAGGCTTCTCGCCGCGCAACCAAAACGTTGCATGCCAGTATTATTGGTAAAATCTCCTTCCAATCTTCGTAACCCTTTCTTACATTGACCATTCAGCTTGAATTCATTTTCCAAGTGTATGCTCATAATCGACATTATTACCCTGGTTAGTCCATCGTTTTTGGAAATAGGTGAATATTATGGTTTTGAAAAGGGTCTTGTTAAGCCTTTCTATTATTGGCGCCCTCATAATCAGCCAAGCAGCATGGGCTGATAATCGCAATAATCGTCGCGGCTATGGCAATTATAGCTCTGGTCAGTACAATTATGGTAATAGCTACCGAAATAACTACCGTGGAAATCGTCGCGCAAATTCCTATCACTATGGCTCGAGTGGTAGGAATCACAATAGAAAATACGGCAGGGGTTATAGCAGTGGCTTTAATTTCTCCTACGGACATTATTATTCGAGGCATAGACGCTATAATTCAGGTAGTTTTTTAGGCGGTCTAGTCTTGGGTTCATTGTTCAATTCTTCCAGGCCCTCCTCTCGAAATATTAAGACGGTTGTGTATAGAAGTCCGCCAACAATTAGTACCCGCGAGATTGTCTATGTTGACCAAGAGCAGACTCGCAGCGCTGCCGCTTCTGTAGCCAGTGGTCGGCGCCTTCTGCGTGACCTTGAAGGGAATTGCTTCGAGCGAATCGTGGACAAGCAGGGTGATGAGATTCGCGTTCAACTCGAAGCTCAAGAAGTGCAATTTCTAATTAGATCGACCTGTGCCTGCGCTATACTTCTCTTAATAACTATTGGTCATGCACCCTACTTGGTCTTACTGTTTATTTGTAGTCGGATGTGAGTTGTTTACCAGTCATGAGAAAACTTAGCGCATTCATTACACTCCTTTTATCACTCGTAGCTTGCACGAGCTCCCCCTTGGACAGACTACAAGTCGTACTCTACTCTGACGCGGAAATGGCAGAGCGAGGCATCCGCAGCTACCGCGAAATGCAGGCGGAGATACCTGCAACTGCGGACGCTAAAGAACTGCAGTATGTGAAGTGCGTCGCCAACTATGTTGTGGCTGCACTAGATAGCGAAGACCAATCCCGTTTCGATTGGGAGGTCACCGTATTCGACAACGAACAAGCTAACGCCTTCGCGCTGCCCGGCGGCAAGATTGGTGTATACAACGGCCTGTTCTCAGTGGCAGTCAATCAACATCAATTGGCCGCTGTGATGGCGCATGAAGTCGGACACGTCTTGGCCAGCCACAGCAATGAGCGGGCTAGCCAATCGGCATTACGAAATATAGGCGTCGCGGCCGCGCAAATCCTAGGCGCATCGACTAGCGCGCTAGAGATCTTCGACGTAGGCACGCGCTATGGCATCTTCCTCCCGTTTAACAGAACTCAGGAAGGCGAGGCGGACGCCATCGGCGTAACCCTCATGTCCGAAGCAGGGTTTAATCCCGAGGAGAGCATCAACCTCTGGGTCAATATGAGCGCTAACGGCGGTCCTAGACCTCCCGAATTATTGTCCACCCATCCTTCGCCTTCCTCGAGAATGGCAGAGCTACGACGTCTCATGCCCCCTGCCAATGCCTTAAGAGACTCAGCTAATAGTCGTGGATTAAGCCCGGATTGCATTCTATTCTAGACCCCCATCTAGCCAGTTAGGGCTCGTTTAGGCCCAAGGGAGACACTTCTATATCGGTGGACTCGCAAATCTTATATATAGTAAAGTATTTACTTTAGTATATAGCTCCTTTTTACCAAACCTTTCTTAGGAGACAGCCTGCGACGAAGCTGAGTTCCTGCAAGCAGGTCATTTAGATCCCTTTTCTCCCAACCGATAGAAGGGGAAGATCAATTGATCACCCCAGTAGTTAAGCAAATACTAGTCTGCACTTCATAAACTACTACGCTTTGTTCTTCGAGCTTACAGCTTACCCAATTCCAATTTCAGAGCAGGTGACACACCCTACATTTTGAACTTTATAACGACCTCAAAAAGGCAAGTACCTGCTGCTGCTCATTCGCACCAAGGTTTGCGAAAGTGTCCGGCATAACGGACTCATCTGAATCCCTAACCTCCGTTACTCGCTCCTTAAAATAAGTTACCCAGCGCCGTCCATCTTCGCTCTGTATTTGCACGGCCAACTCTGAGTCGTTTCGAAAGCGACCGCGAATTACCGTGCCGTCCTCTTGCTCGACTTCTTTCGTGCCAAAACCGCTAACTATGGAAGCCGATGGGCTCATCAGTGCCTGCAGCAACGCATCGTCAGCTAGTCGACTGCCGACCCCATCCAGTGACGGTCCGACACTGCCGCCTTTGTCATCATAAGAGTGACAAGTGGCACAATCTGCTGAGCCGTTGAATAACATTTCGCCGGCAATAACCTTTGGATCGTCACTTGGACCGGAGTCATCGTCACCTAGAACCAGAGCAGGCTTACCTTGCAAGTTGCGGATGTAGCTGGCGATATCGAAGATCTCGACTTCACTTAGCGAACCCTCCCAAGCCACCATGCCAGTACCCGCACGACCGTCAGTGATGACGTCGATTAGTTCTTGATCCGCCAGTCGATTAGCCGGAGCATCGGTCAAGGGCTTGCCCATGGTTTGGCCTTCGCCCAGAACGCCATGGCATATCTGACAATACGCATTGTAGAGCTCTTGCCCTTCACCAACGCCGGCCAACGACCCAGCTGAAAGAACACTGAGGAATGAGACAGCCGTCATGCTCTTAATGCTGCGCAAAAGTAATAGTGTAAAAGATGATTTCAAGTTTTCGCCTATCTGTATTAGTCATAGTACTCATTAGTTTGAGTACGCAATTTTTGCAGTGGTCTCGCCTACAGGCTGAACAGAATGTAGTTGCCCGTTGAGATGCCAGTAGCGACGCCCGCTCGCGTTACGGGGTTTCGTGTACCCGAAGCTACGCCGATGTATTGCTTACCGTCGATGGTGAAGCTCGTAGGCGGTGCATATATGCCACTGCCTGTCTGGAATTTCCAGAGTACTTCGCCTGTCTCATCGTTCATGGCATAGATATGGCCATCTGGCGCACCGGAGAAAACCAACCCACCACCTGTTGATAACGTTCCAGCCCAGTTAAAGTTACCTGGCATCTCTTTCTGCCAGGCGATCTCGCCACTTAGCATGTCGAAGGCTACGACCCAGCCTGTGCCCGTAGTGTCGAACTGCGGGATGCCGCCTAGATCCATTGTGCCCGCACGAGCATCTCCTTCGCGACGGATGAAACGAGTTCCCCACTCGGTCGTTGGGATGTAGAGCATATGCGTATCAGGGCTGTAAGACGCAGGAGGCCAATTCTTACCTCCGTAGAGACCTGGAAAAACCATGGTATCTGCTGGCTCATACAGAGACTCCTTCAACACGGGCTTGCCGCGCTCATCCCTTTCTGCCCAATTCACTCGGGTGTACTCACCGGCATACAGGAAGTCACCGTTCATGCGATCTAGTGCATAGACGTGTCCATTTCGGGAAACCTGCACGATCATCTTGCGCATTTCGCCTTCAAACATTTCTTCAATGATCATCGGCTCCGAGGTAGAGTCATGATCAAATTCGTCTCTAGGTGAAGTTTGGAAATACCAGCGCAGATCGCCGCTATCGGCATCCAGCGCAACTACAGAGTTGGAATACAGATTGTCACCTGCACGCACCGCATTGTTAATGTCTGGCCAAGGATTACCTGTGCCCCAGAACACCATGTCAGTCTCAGGGTCGTAGGTGCCAGTCACCCAAGTAGGGGCGCCACCGGTCTTCCAGGAGTCGCCTAGCCAAGTTTCGTTACCAGGCTCGCCTTCGGCAGGCGTGGTATAGAAGCGCCAGCGACGCTCGCCTGTGTTGACGTCATAAGCATCGATGTAGCCTCGAATACCGTATTCGCCGCCGCCCACGCCAATCAAAACCATGTCTTTAACGACTAGTGGCGCGCCGGTAACCGAAAAGGACTCACGGTGATCACCTACCTCGGCATCCCATAATTGAATTCCTGTAGCCGCGTCGAAAGCCAATAGGTGGGCATCTAGTGTTCCATAAAACACCTTGTCTTCATGCAGCCCTACGCCCCGGTTATGAGGTCCACAGCACAGATCTACATTTTCGAAATCATGGTCGTAGCGCCACAGCTCATCGCCCGTTAAGGGGTCGACGACGATCAGGTGGCTATTCGCCGTAGTTAGGTACATGCGACCGTCATTCACTAGGGCAGTAACCTCATAGGCACCCCCTGTCACTCCATTCTGTTTGATCCATACAGGACGAAGATTCGCGATGGTATCGCGATTAATCTGTGCATCCGGCATATAGCGCCACGCACCGTAGTTCTTGCCATAGGTAACCCAGCGGTCCGAATAATCCTGCGCATTCTCCAGAATGTCAGAAGTAACGTCCTGTGCGGTACTGGCCGATGCAAACAGACCGAGACCGAATAGCACCAACAATGACTTTGAAAATTTACTCATTTGGATAACCTTTTTTAACGATAAATAGCTGAATTCTTGAGTATTACGACGATGGGCCAGCTTCAGATTGTTGCTCATAAATTTAAGCGGCAATTAAGCTATAAACCGCCCGCCTCTGTCAATTAAGATGCCTCTAAATCGTGCCAATTTCAGGTCAAATTGGCCGCGATAACAGTCAGATCATGCAAATTGCACAAAAAGCAGCTCCGTCATATCATCAGAACCTAGTGACGCGCTTCCCGCGACGTGACCAATAAGAATAAGGATAAAAAATGATTGTCTACGGTGTAGCTCTTCTTTCTGCCTGCTTGATACTGGGAATGCTTATTGGGGAGTTGCTGGGAGTGGCTCTTGGTGTTCAGGCCAACGTGGGTGGCGTAGGCATAGCCATGCTGTTTCTGGTGCTCGCCAGCAATTCTGATAAGTTTAAGGCACTGGTTGATGGGGCATCAGGAACTGGCATCCAGTTCTGGTCTGCCATGTATATCCCGATAGTCGTCGCCATGGCGGCCAGACAGAATGTCGTAGCAGCATTCGAGGGCGGTATGCTGGCCGTTGTAGCGGGGGTAGCTGCGGTAATAGTCAGCTTTGCACTGGTTCCCGTCATCAGCAAGATTGGCAACTCCGGCACAACTAGTGAGGAGAGCCAATAATGGAAATCTTAGAAACAGTCTTTGTTCGTAACTCGCTCGTAGTCGCTTTCGCGGTTGTAGGCTTAACTATCTGGATATCTTATTTTCTCGCGGATAAATTGACCAAGGGTCGGATCCACGGCTCGGCCATAGCTATTGCTCTTGGTTTGTTGGCTGCCTATTTTGGTGGCAAGGCAACAGGTGGCAGCACCGGCGTCGCCGATATCACCTTGCTAGGTGGCATCGGCTTAATGGGTGGCGGCATGATGCGCGATTTTGCAATCGTCGCTACTGCCTTTGGCGTTAAACTCAGTGAATTAAAAAAAGCAGGACTAGCCGGGGTTGTTTCAATTTTCGCCGGCGTAATCGTTTCCTTCGTTGTCGGCGCCGTCGTCGCAGTGCTCTATGGTTACACTGACCCTGTTGCGGTCACGACCATCGGAGCGGGCGCAGTAACATATATTGTTGGCCCGGTCACTGGTTCGGCCTTGGGCGCGGACTCAGATATTATCGCACTAAGCGTTGCTGCTGGGCTCATCAAATCCATTCTAGTAATGATCGTTACGCCGATGGTTGCAAAGACAATTGGCTTGAATAATCCGCAATCTGCTATGGTATTCGGTGGGCTCATGGGGACTACTTCAGGCGTGGCTGCAGGGCTTGCCGCCACAGACCCCAAACTTGTACCTTACGGTGCGATGACTGCCACGTTCTATACAGGCGTAGGATGTTTATTAGGGCCATCGATCTTGTTTATCATCGTCGATGCGATCTTGTAGTTTTTAACTACACACAAAGTAACCTCTACGCCGGTCACGGCTGCCAAGACTCATAGGAAAGGTACTCGAATGTCAGAACAAGTTTATCCACACTTAAATAATTCCAACAATAAAATTGCCCTGACCGAAGGAGATGATTCCTATAGCTACGCGGATGTGAATCAGCGTATAGACCAGTTCGCAACGGGGCTCTTGAATGGCAGCGACGACCTTAATGAGGAACGCATCGCCTTCTTTATCCCTGCCAGCGTCGACTACGTAACAACCATGCACGGCATTTGGAGAGCTGGAGGAATAGCTATTCCTTTAAATGTTGCCTCTGCAGTCGCCGAGCTGGAGCACTACTTAAGTTGCGCAAGCGTTACGCGGATGATCGCGAACGGAAAATATCAAGAGTCTCTTACCGAACTCTGTGCGCAGATGAATATCGAACTACTCTCTGTTGCCGATGTGATGGCCGAAGAGGCTAGCCAGTTACCAGTGATTCTTCCCGAACGTCGAGCGATGATGTTGTTCACTAGTGGTACGACGAATAAACCCAAGGGCGTAGTTAGCACGCATAAGACAATTCATGCACAAATCACAACGCTTATAGAAGCATGGAGCTGGACTGATCAAGATTCCATTCCGCTATTTCTACCCGTGCATCATATTCACGGCATCATCAATATTCTCAGTTGCGGCCTATGGGCTGGCGCGACGGTGCATCTGTTTGCCAAGTTCGATATCCCGAAGATTACAGCAGAAATCGTTGCAGGCACTTACAACGTCTTCATGGCGGTGCCTACAATCTATGTAAAACTCATGCAGTATTTTGACACCATCGATGAGAGCGATGTAAAGAAGATCTGTGATGGCTTCAGGCCAATGCGCCTTAATATATCGGGCTCCGCCGCGTGCCCGGTTAAGCTATTCAATCAATGGAAGGATTTGACTGGTCAGGTCTTGTTAGAGCGCTACGGCATGACAGAGATCGGCATGGGCATTTCTAATCCCTACGACGGCGAGCGCCGGGCCGGACATGTTGGCCAGCCTCTGCCAGGTGTCCAGGCGCAGCTCTTCGATGAAGAGAATAATCCTGTCACCGAGGAAAACGTACCCGGCGAGATTCGCGTCAAGGGCGACAACGTTTTCCTCGAGTACTGGGCCAATGAAAAAGCTACCAAAGAAAGTTTCCATGACGGCTGGTTCTGCACCGGCGACGTGGCTGTTCTCGATAATGGCTACTATCGCATCATGGGTCGCTCTTCAATTGATATCATAAAGTCCGGCGGCTATAAATTATCCGCACTGGAGATTGAGGGCACGCTGCTCACCCATGACGACATAGCTGAATGTGCGGTTATCGGTGTTGAAGATGAAACTTGGGGGGAATCTGTTATGGCTTTTATAGGTCTTAAGGCTGGAAAATCCATGGAATATGGTGAATTGAAGGCATGGTGTGATGGCAAAATGTCTTCCTATAAGATTCCAAAGGCCATACAGATAATCGATGCGCTTCCTCGAAACGCGATGGGAAAAGTAACCAAACCTGACTTGAAAAAATTGCTGTAGCCAAGTCAACTCAACAAGGAGCTGTAGCAATGTTTAAATTCTTAGTCTCGGTGGTTTTCCTGATAATACTACCAATTCAATCTCAGGCGGCAGATACGTTGCAAGACATAGAACAGAAGTTTCAAGGGGATTTCGAATTAGTTAGCTATTTCCAATTCCCAGAACGAGGCGATCCGATAGACATGAACTATGTCGGCCGGCTGAGCTACGATGCATTCGGCAATATGGCAGGCCTCGGCATGCCCCGCGACCTTCCCGAAAGAAATCAAGCTACTGAAGAACGTGTAACTGGCGGATTCGGCTATTGGGGCAAGGTGTCATTCGATCTAGAGAATAATCTCGTAATTCACCACGTGGAAGGTTCACCCATGGTGCCGGAATGGGTAGGCGGCGACAACATACGTCATTTCGAATTCAGCGATGGCCTGCTAAAACTTTCACTGAAAAACAGCGAGGGCAGAACGACTGGCACGCTAAGCTGGAGAAAGCTCGACTAAGCATAGATATTTAGAATCTCGATCTTTAGATTCATTCTGCGCAGTACTTATTGCGGTGCGCAGCTTTTACAATTTCAACTGAAAGTATTGTGCCGCACACAGGTCTTATTCGAGCAATTGACTATACAGTGTCGTGAGAAATAACCGGACAAGGGAAATACATGGAATCCATTTACTATGTGCTCTGTTGGCATTGCCATCGGCGCTGCAAGCATTGCTATGAGTCTCGTTTTCGACCTTACATCAGGGATGAACTCGAAGCAGTCGTCGCTGAGGCAGAGACGAATTTCCCGAACATAATCGCCAACCTGCCAGAACGCATGACTTTTCTAGAGGCAAAGGCTGATGACTATGTCGAGAAGACAGGGAAAATAATTCTATCCGGTGGTGACGTGCTAACCGAGCCCGTTCGCGAAAGAATCCTCTATCCGGTATTAGAAGCGCTGCAAGAAAAATACCGAGATAGTGGTGGAATAAAAGTAGTGGTACAGACCACGGGTGACTTGCTGACACCAAAGATTATTAATGAGTTATTGAGCCGCAACATCTGGTCTATCTCTGTATCTGGCATGGATGATTTTCATGTGGGTATGGAAGGCGACAAGAAAGACGCCCTCGCAGAAAAAGTTAAGGCGATGCTAGAAGATGCTGGCATCAAACACGCCGATGGGGAAAGAGACGAGCGCGCATTAGAAAAGGGCCCGATCTTCAGCATGTTTGGTGCAAGCGAAGATTCCTGGATAGGCAAGCTTTGGCCTCGTGGTCGAGCCTGGGAGAACGGCCTTTCTCAAGCAACGATCGAAGACAATTTCTGCGATGCTTGGTCCGGCGGGCTTAATTTCTTGCAGCATGGCTACGCCGGTTCAGAAGTTTCGATAGACCCTACTGGCGATGTTTACCCCTGCTGCATAAAGACTGCTCATCCACTAGGCAACCTTACCGAAGAGCCTCTTATCGAGATCCTCGACGACTTAGCCGGCATACCGGCTATTGAAGCTATCAATGCCGGGAGACCCGAACGTATGGGGTTAACCCATGGATGGGATGAGGAAAAATTCATAGCCGAATCTACAACCAAGACGCCGAAAGGAGACGACTACAGTAACCTGTGCATCGGTTGCGATAAATTTCATGTAGAGGTATTGGGCGCAGCCCTTGATGAGAAGCGACGTGATCGTCGAGCTCAACGTATGGGTGTATTGGCTACTAATGGATAAATCAATTTCGCTATCAGCTGTTATGAGATACCAATGGCGCAGCTGAGACAGTCATCTCCACTTATGCGAATATTCTTTTTATTCGCTCTATTGCCTCACTCTTTGCTAACAACAGCACAAGCAATTGATGTCGCAGATTGGTCAGCACTGGAACAGCAGGCGAGGGGACAAACTGTCTACTTCAATGCCTGGGGTGGAGAGCCCAGAATAAATAGTTATCTTAACTGGGTTGCCCAGACGCTAGAGCAACGCTTTGACATCACTCTTCAACATGTGAAAGTCGCTGACACTGGCGAAACTGTCTCGAGGATAGTTGCTGAACGGCAGGCTGGCAATGATACGAACGGCAGCATTGATCTGTTGTGGATCAACGGAGAGAACTTCGCAACACTTAAGGAGAACGATTTATTGTTCGGCCCTTGGGCGGAGCAGCAGCCCAACTTCGGTTTAGTAAATGCGAATCGATTCCCCGAGATGCGCGAAGATTTCACCGTGCCAACTGATGGCTTAGAGTCACCGTGGACCCGATCACAACTCGTTTTCTATCACGACAGCCAATGGCTGGTAGAGCCGCCTCGAACGATAGCTGCAATACTGGATTGGTCGACGTCCAATCCAGGGGAATTCACCTATCCTCGCCCACCTGCAT
The DNA here is from genome assembly GCA_949430125.1 of uncultured Pseudomonadales bacterium. GTDB lineage: Bacteria > Pseudomonadota > Gammaproteobacteria > Pseudomonadales > Pseudohongiellaceae > UBA9145. Next base: position 422 of record CASQMQ010000003.1, on the reverse strand, counting down.
TTCTAGGAAGCACCTTTCTCAAGCAGGCGGTTCTCGAAATCTCCAACAAAGATCCAGCACTGTTTGCTCCGGTCACTGATAATGAGTTCCAGCGCGTCACAAGCGGATTGTGGGACTACCTCGATGCGCTTCATCCTACTCTACTGCGAGCGGGCAGACACTTTCCCAACTCCGCCGCGCAGCTAAGAAGACTCATGGGCGACGGCGATATTTCTCTGGCGCTAGCATTCAATCCAAACGAGGCCTTGCTCTCGGTTCGCACGGGAGAGTTGCCAGACAGTGTGCGAACATACGTACTGCAAGGCGGTACGATCGGCAATGTTAGTTTCCTCGCGATTCCCTACAACGCGCAGCACAAAGCCGCCGCGATGATCACTGCTAATTTCCTCCTCTCCATCGAAGCACAAGCCAGAGCCAGTGAT
>CASQMQ010000002.1 GCA_949430125.1 uncultured Pseudomonadales bacterium | reverse complement strand
CGACGGAAGTATCAAATCAGAAGTTAGAAGAGTATCCGGCGAGACCTTCGAAGCAGACTACAATAGCCCCGACTACTAACGCTTTACAGAGAATTAATACACATTGCCTGTTCAACCCCATGTGCTATATCTGCACGGCTTCTTGAGCTCTGTCCAGTCACTCAAGGCGCAGCAGGCGCTGGCCTATTGCTCGGAGATTGGCCTAAGGGAAAATATCACGATTCCCCAAATGAACCATGGGCCCGCTGAGACCATTGCTCAGCTACATGCACTAATAAGCGAGAATGACGCATGTAATCTAGTGCTAATGGGTAGTTCACTTGGCGGGTATTATGCCACTTACCTTTCGGAGTTCTATCAGGCTCCGGCCGTATTGATCAATCCAGCCGTAAGGCCCTATGAACTATGGGAGTCTCGCCTAGGTGAGAATCGGAATTATCACTCAGGCGAGATTCATGTCGTCACTAGAGAGCATATTGAACAGCTTAGACAGATCGATGTTCCTGTGCTTTCAAAGCCGAAAAATTTCAAAGTCTTCTTGCAGACATCAGACGAGACACTGGACTACCGGCAGGCGCTTGAAAAGTTTGGGGCAGGTCAATGTGTAGTGCATGAGAATGGTAGCCATAGCTATGATGACTTCGAGCATGAATTGCCTGACATGTTTGATTTCTTCTTATCAAGAATTGGCTAAGATAAGCGATAAAATACTATTGGGTTACAGAAAAATCCAGAGCTTCCAAATACCTTCTACTAGGCAGCAATCGAAGCCAATACGCAATGAGAACTAGTTCATGAGTAACACTTATAACGCTGATGCCATCGAAGTACTTACAGGTTTAGACCCGGTAAGAAAACGGCCCGGCATGTACACCGATACGACACGCCCGAATCACCTCATTCAAGAGGTGATTGACAATAGTGTTGACGAGGCCCTAGCTGGCCACGCGAGTCACCTCAACTTGCAGTTGAACAAAGACGGCTCAGTAGAGGTGAGTGACGACGGTCGTGGCATGCCTGTCGATAAGCACAAGGGTGAAAAGGTGAGTGGCGTAGAGCTAATTCTTACTCGCCTTCACGCCGGAGGTAAATTCTCTAATAAGAACTACCAATATTCTGGAGGTTTACACGGAGTTGGTGTATCAGTCGTCAACGCGCTGTCTTTATACCTCGAAGTAACCGTAAAGCGAGATGGCAAGGTTTACGCCATGTCTTTCAAGGGTGGCGAGAAAGCCTCCGAGCTAAAGGCGATCGATACCGTAGGCAAGAGAAACACCGGCACCACGGTTAAATTCCTGCCCGATGGAAAATATTTTGATTCAGTTAAGATTTCCATACCTCGACTAAAGCATGTGCTGCGCGCCAAGGCAGTTCTCTGCTCTGGACTACGCGTCACCTTTGTCGACAACACCGTCAGCGAAGAAAAGTCTCAAAGCGAAGAGTGGTGTTTTGAAGACGGCCTGATCGACTATTTAACTCAGGCTACAGCTGATTATGAAACGCTCCCTAAGGAGCCATTCTTTGGCTCGGTGCAGGGGGGCGACGAAGCAGTCGATTGGGCGATTCAGTGGCTTCCTGAAGGCGGTGAGACGACTGGCGAGAGTTACGTGAACTTGATTCCGACTCCGCTGGGCGGCACCCATGTCAGTGGTTTGCGTACGGGCCTGCTAGATGCGCTGCGGGAGTTCTGTGAATTCCGAAATCTGCTACCACGCGGGCTTAAGCTCACCTCAGACGATATCTGGGATAAATGCAGCTATGTGATCTCCTCGAAACTATTGGATCCACAGTTCTCGGGTCAGACTAAGGAGCGACTCTCATCACGGCAATGCGCTGCGTTCGTTTCCGGTATCATCAAGGATTCTTTTAGCCTCTGGCTAAACCAGCACACAGATGAGGCGGAGTTGATTGCCGAACTCTGCATTAGCAATGCGCAGGTGCGTCTGAAGGCCAGTAAACAGGTTGCTCGTAAGAAGATTACGTCTGGGCCCGCTTTGCCAGGAAAATTGGCCGACTGCTCAACTCAAGATGTCATGTCTGGAGAATTATTTCTTGTAGAAGGAGACTCGGCGGGCGGCTCTGCGAAACAGGCACGAGACCGAGAAACTCAGGCGATACTTCCGCTACGAGGAAAAATCCTCAATACCTGGGAGGTAGACTCGAGTGAGATCCTCGCCTCGCAGACTGTGCACGACGTCGCGGTTGCAATGGGTGTCGATCCGGGCACTAGCGATATCGATGGAGTGCGCTATGGCAAGATATGCATCCTGGCCGATGCGGACTCCGACGGTTTGCACATTGCCACTTTGTTGTGTGCTCTATTCGTTAAACACTTCCGACCTTTAGTGGCGGGTGGGTTTATCTATGTCTCAATGCCGCCCCTATTTCGTATAGATGTTGGCAAGGAGGTCTTCTATGCGCTGGATGAAGATGAGAAGAATGGCATCCTCGACCGTATTGCGGCAGAGAAGAAACCGGGCAAGGTGAACGTACAGCGTTTCAAAGGACTAGGTGAGATGAATCCTTTACAGCTGCGTGAGACCACGATGGCTAGAGATACTAGGCGTCTCGTGCAATTGACCCTGGAAGAAGACCCAACGGCGAAGAAGAAAACCAGTACATTTCAGATGATGGACTTGCTGCTCGCCAAGAACCGATCGGCAGATAGAAAAGCTTGGCTTGAAGCCAGCGGTAGTCATGCGGACTATGCCGAATAAATAGTTACGAGGGCTCTGCGCCCTAGTGTCAAAGTAAATTAGTTATTAGAGAACAGAAACCGAGAATTTAATGAACGAAGAAATCACAATTAGTGAAGATGGCATCGAACAGATTGCGTTAAAGACTTATACGCAACAGGCCTATCTGAACTATTCGATGTACGTAATTAACGATCGAGCCCTGCCCAATATAGGCGATGGTTTGAAACCGGTGCAGCGTCGCATCGTTTATGCCATGTCCGAACTGGGACTGAAGGCGAGCGCAAAATTTAAAAAGTCGGCGCGAACCATTGGCGACGTGATCGGTAAATTCCACCCACATGGCGACTCGGCCTGTTATGAAGCGATGGTATTGATGTCGCAGCCCTTCACCTACCGATATCCACTGGTAGATGGTCAGGGTAATTGGGGCTCGCAAGACGATCCGAAATCATTCGCTGCAATGCGTTATACCGAATCTCGATTGCAGGGCTACGCCGATGTACTTCTCGGTGAGCTTGCTCAAGGCACCGTCGATTGGAAGGCAAATTTCGACGGCACCTTAGAAGAGCCCGAAGTTCTACCGGCGCGATTGCCCAATGTTTTGCTCAATGGAGGCAGCGGCATAGCGGTTGGTATGGCGACTGACATTCCTCCTCACAATCTAAGAGAAGTAGCGGAAGCCTGTATTCATCTCTTGGATAAGCCTAAGGCGACGATCAAAGATATATGCAAGATCATCAAGGGGCCGGACTACCCAACAGAAGCTGAGCTGATCACCCCAAAGAGTGATATTGAAGAGTTGTACACGACTGGCCGTGGTTCGCTGAAGGCGCGTGCGACCTATATCAAAGAGAACGGCGAGATCCTCATCAACGCGTTACCCTTTCAGGTTTCTGGTGCAAAGGTGCTAGAGCAGATCGCCGCGCAGATGCAGAAAAAGAAGTTGCCGATGGTGGTCGACTTGCGCGATGAGTCGGATCACGAGAATCCAACTCGCATCATCGTCGTGCCGAAATCGAATCGTGCCGATATCGATGCCATCATGTCACACCTTTATTCCACGACTGATTTAGAGAAGAACTATCGCGTAAATTTCAACATGATTGGAATCGACAAGCGGCCTCAAGTTAAAGACATCCTCAGCTTGCTTAAAGAATGGCTGCAGTTCCGCACCGAAACTGTACGTAGACGCCTGCAATTTCGTTTGGACAAGATCGTTGATCGCATGCATATCCTTGAGGGGCTGCTCGTTGCATTCTTGAATATCGATGAAGTTATCAAGATCGTTCGTAAAGAAGATAAGCCGAAGCCAGCACTCATTAAGAAATTTAAAATTTCTGATCGTCAAGCAGAAGCAATCCTAGAATTAAAATTACGCCAACTAGCGAAGCTTGAAGAGATAAAAATTGTCGCGGAGCAGAAAGAATTAGCCGCTGAGAGAAAGGGCTTGGAGCAGTTGCTTAGTTCCGCAGTTCGATTGAAGACATTTATCAAGAGTGAGATAAAAGCCGATGCCGAAAAATTTGGTGATGATCGCCGCACTCCTCTTGTTATCAGAGAAGAGGCCAAGGCATTCGCCCACACCGAACTAATCTCTACCGAGCCGGTCACAATAGTATTGTCCGACAGAGGCTGGATGCGTGCGGCGAAAGGCCACGAAGTTGACCCTGCATCGCTACAGTACAAGTCCGGGGATTCTTTTAAGATCGCAGCGCGAGGTAAGAGCAATCAGCTCGCCATATTTATGGATTCCACTGGGCGCGCGTATTCTTTACCCGCACACAGCCTGCCGTCCGCACGAGGTCAGGGTGAGCCAGTCTCAGGAAAGGTAAATCCACCGTCGGGCGCAACATTCGAAGGTGTGGTGATAGGGGAGGACGATAAAGATGTCTTGCTCGCAAGTGATGCCGGATACGGGTTCGTGGGTAAGGTCGGCGACCTAATCAGCAAGAACAAGTCGGGTAAGGTTGTGCTTAGGGCACCAAAGGGCGGGAAAGTATTGGCGCCGCGAATGGTGAATGACTACACGAAAGATCTGATCGTAGCTATTACCAATGAAGGCCGCATGTTGATGTTTCCGATCGCAGAACTACCGCGCTTGGCGAAAGGTAAAGGCAACAAGATTATTAGCATTCCCACGGCGCGTGTCGCAGAGCGGATAGAATTCGTAGTTGCACTAACAGTCTTAACGGCAAAAGATACCCTAACTGTTCATGCAGGGAAACGGCACCACAATCTTAAGCCTGCAGATCTGCAGCACTATCAAGGCGAGAGGGGACGACGTGGAAACAAGCTACCGCGTGGATTCCAGAATGTAGATCGGATTGAAGTTGTTTCTAAGGCAGAGCCGCAGAGCGATTAGAAATTTAGCCTCTATACTTATTTGTACAGATTGAAGCCTAGCCTAACAGGCAGTGTCAGGCTAGGCTTCAATCTGTCTGAAAGTAGACAAGCGATCGTCAACTTCCTAAAGGCCATTCAAAAATTTTAGCATGGCTGCGGTTGTCGCCAGAGGAGCCTCTTGTTGCACCCAATGGCCAGTATCTGGAATAAGAACTACATCACGAAGATCTTCTACTACGCGACTCATCGATGCAGTGAGCTGTTCCTTGGTAGAGCCGCCAATTACAAAATCTTCTTCGCCTGCAATAAATAGAGTGGGTATGCTGATCTTCTTGTCGCTGAGATGTTCAGTGATTTCCCAATTGCGATGAAAGTTTCGATAGTAATTCACGCCTCCGCGAAAGCCAGCTTTTTCAAACTGAGATACGATGTAATTAAGGTCGTTCTCGGTCAGCCAGTCGGGTAAGCGAATAGGTGCGCCGAGTCGATCTATCCAGCCCCCAGCAGATCGTAACGGGTCAGTCACCTTCGGGGGCAGTGTTTCGGAGTTTGCTGCTATACCTAAATACACATGGCTAATCAGGCCTCGTGGATTCGCATCGTATTCAGCTTCGGCTACGCCCCCGGGCTCATTGTGATAGACAATATAGTGAAAATTATCGCCGGCGGCTTGTCTCATACGCTCTATAGGCGATTGTGCCGCTCGACCGCTATAGGGGACGCTCATGCTAATCAGTGCTGTGAAACGTGTAGGATGCATCAGCACGGTTTGCCAAGCGACGATTGCTCCCCAATCATGGCCCACTAGGACAGCTGTTTCCTCTTCAAGCGCATCCAAGATCCCAACCAGATCAGCGGATGTGTGTATCACATCATAGTCGTCAACATCAGCTGGAGCCTGGGATTCACCAAAGCCTCGCATGTCAGGGGCTACGACCCGATAGCCAGCATTCGCTAAAGATACAATCTGGTGCCGCCAAGAGTACCAAGACTCTGGCCAGCCATGAGCTAGTAATAACAAGGGACCGGAATCGCCCATTTCGGCGATGCGCATAGTAATTCCATTACTTTCAATAAAACGAAAGCTGGCCCCTTCAATCGGTGATTGCTCATTCTCGCTTTGAGCAATTAATTGGGAGCTAATAACGCTGATTATCAGAACTAGACAGAGCGAGTGGAGTTTGAGTAGTGCTAGCTTTATGGTCATGAGTTGCTCCTGTGTTTTAATCGCCTAATGCAGGGATTCTCCCAAACGTAAAAATGGTAAGTTCATAAGCTAGGCTTTGTTTTCAATTTGTCAAGATATACTGACGCGTCAAATCCGTAATTGGCAAACCGCGCCTCTACATTCCTTAATTTTTCTAGATTCCAATAATCATCGCCAGGCAAAGGAAAGTCCAATACACTGCGCTGCAGTGGCGTACTACGAGCGATTAGTGATTCAACATTTCCGTAGTAACTTTTTCGTGAAAATCCCTCATTCCAATGACTAATACCCCGTGCGTCAGCACGTTTCCAAGCTAGGTTGTGTACTCGGCGAAGCTTGCCTGCCACTAGCGGACGACCTCGGTGCCACAAATCGTGACGGTAAAATAAAATAGTACCAGGCTTAAACTGCACAACTTGCTCTCGCTCGTAAAGTTGTCGTCTGAGATCATAAATATTGGGATCGTTTTCTTTAAACCAATTTTCCACAGTTGCTCGGTCATTGAAAAAAGGATTAGCCGCTTGGCCTGGCATATTTACATAAGGTGCTTGATACACCGGGTCATCTATTCCGCGCCGCGTGACATAACCTGTTTCGCCTCCAGTCTCTTCACTGTCATCGTAATAAACAACTGCAGCTACCACATCCGGTGTATCCCATTGTGGATGCAACACTGTGTTATTACCGTAGTCCATGTGCATCCGCTGATCAGTGTTTGCCTGAGCATCATGGTTCTCGTTAGTCACGCCGATTTTAGGCCATAGATCTGCCTGAATTAGCCGCACATCTTGTGTGTCGAGTAATTCTTGAGCCGCTAAAATTAGCGGTTCACTAAGTACTAGATCGTCTAGAGGATTTATAAATGTTGGAAATTCGAACTTTTTGTCAGGATTACCAAAATCAAAATGATTGCCGTCCATCTGATCTATTGTAAAATTGATATTGAGCCACTTAAGCGCTGGATCAACTACTTGTGCAGGTAGCTGGAAGATAACAGCCCCTTCTTCTTTCCATGTTTGTATTTGCGAGCTTGATAGCATAGTTGAGTCAATCACAAAGTTATTCAGTTTAGCTAGGACCCTATTGTTCGGGACTAGGTTTTGGCCTTGGCATATGCAAAGAAAAAACGGTATTAGTTGCTTCCTGTTTGATTTAATTGTTACGCAGTGTCAACTCGATCTAGGGGAGACCGATCCCGTCATCTCGGTTGCTCTCATCAAGAGAGCTTCTTTTGTCTTGAAAGTATTAAAATTCTCTGTAGCGTATGTCAATAGCAAAAATGAAAATTAGCCTATACTGGTCGGCTTGGGAAAGTACTTCCGAATCTCCCGATTTTGGAGAATATCATGCTTATCTAAAGCTACTAGCAAGGATTCTTAATCATTCGAATCTATCGCTTTCTTGAGTCTGACTTATGGAGCTCAGTGTTTTGTTTTATCTCGATAATAAGAAACATAATACCAACAAGGATACCTAGATTCGTAGATAGGTAAGCCATTCATTAAGTAGCGGGTAATTCATTTAGTAATCTCCTGGCGTCAAATTTTAATCTTTACAACTTAGTCAGAGTACAGCGTGGCTAATTGCATGGCTTGTCGTTCGAGTAGGGGGGAATTGTCCGACATTGGGCCGTTGCTTAAGTAGGTCTTCATTTCCATGCCATCGTCTATGACCGAAAATTCCTCAGCATCGATTCGAGCTGCAGCACCGGCATGGTCGAAACAGTGTTCACTGATCAGCAACGAATTATTTGGCGCTTCGTCACAAATTTTTCTAGTTGCATCTAGTGTCTTTCCTGTCAGATTGTTTTTTTCCTGTGTTATCGGTGAATACAATCCGCTGACGGCAGGTCCACTGTGCACGGCAAGTTTAAATTTCGCGGCTATATGCTCACCCTCTATATCATTCAGGTCGCCTACTAATTGCAGAAACAATTGACCGGAGCAGATGGCATAGAAAGCCTGTTCTTCTTCTAGTTGTTCGGAAGAAAAATTAATAACTATTTCATCTTCTGAGCAGTAGGTTACTTTCCCGTTGTACAGCTTTGTAACTTTGCCAGCGAAGAAATAATACTTGTTCAGGAGGTTAACCAAAGTGCCTTCGCTAAGTGTAGAGGCGAGGTAGTGGAAATTGGCCATCTTGATCGATAGCAGAGTCACATCTTGTGTGCCGTAACTGGGTGTAAATTGTTCCGGATCGGCCTCCGGCTTTCGGTGCCCAAAATTATCTAGGAAGGTGTTCTGCGCCAAGAATTCGGCAGTAGCATTGAATTGCCGAATGGCGAGGCTGAGCTCGTTGTTGTTGCTAGGCTCTGGACAGGTTTCAATCTCCCCCTTTCTTATATTGCTGATAGCAAAGGCGAGCAGGTTTGCGGGAAAGCTAATCAGATATTGGAAATAAGTTGTTGTAAGTGTGACAGCAACTATTAGGAGTAGAACGGTAGCAGCCACAACGAATAGAAAGTTATTCACAATTCCAGTTTCGATATAACTCAGGTCGAGGCTAAGGCGCACATAGCCGGCTGTTGAGCCTGCAACATTTATTGGCGCTTGGTAGTCTGCTTGAATTCTATTGAGCTGTATAGGTAGGGGAATTATTGTTGCGGGTGTTTCCAATTCGCTTTTAGCGGCGGCGATGATCTCGTTGTCGATATTGACTACTGCTATTTCGCCTATTGATGAATTTCTAGCGAGGTTGCCTAGGATGACATTCATGCTGATCAGGTCACTTGCTAGCACCAGCTCGGTGAGCTGTGTGGCGGTTTGCCGGGCTAGAATATTTCCGAGATTGTCAGCCTGCTGGCGCAAGATATTCTGCGTATTGTAGTTGCTTATCAGCCAGAAAACGCACATCGCGAGTAACAATAGCAGGCAGACCGCAGTGGCAAATGTTCGGGAAATCTGTGTATTCTTTTTGGCGGACGCCGAGCTTGTTCCGGCGGGCGAACTATTCTGGGGGAGATCTTCTTGCAACGCGACCACTCTGTTGGTAACTATGATGGCTCTGAGCTTTAAGAATAGCAGTTACCGGCGTGCATCCCCAGCCAAATTGTCAATGAGGCCTGCTCAGCGAGAGGCAAAACTTACTGTCTGTGTCTCGATAAATTCAAATGTCATAGAGGTCGATGGCGGGTGGAGGCAATTTCCCTGTATGAAATCGACATTGGCCTGCCATAGTGGTGGCAGAATAGTGAGTTGTTCCAACCTAGGAGTGATTACACTTATCCTTCTATCAAGGAGCCCAAGAACTCCAGTTTGCCTTGATTCATATCCGAGTCTTGCGACTGTAACAGGCGTAGTGTAGCCCGTGAGACTTCACGCTAGCGACTCGTCTGCAGAGCACGCGGTCGATCATGTGGCAGAGATATCTCTGACCAAGCAGGCCCGTCAGAGCATCTTTCTTAAAAGCCACTTTTTGTTGATCTTGCGCAGGCGCTTGTCTTGTCGGGCGCTAGGGCAGCGAGTACTTTCAGATAGTAGCGGGCCGTCTAGAGAGTTTGGCGAATGTTGAATGGGTTCTAGTGTGTGCCGACGTGCCATCCCAAGCGATGTCCTTAAGCTATTCTTGTTTTACCTCGCTCCCCGGGGTTCTCTCTCACGAGCCTTGGCACAAGGTATCCCGGCAATGAAGCGTGCAGGGTTTTTATCAGTTGGGTGGCGTGTTCGTCGGTCACAGAGAAGTGCTCGGTGCCGGCAACCTGATCGGGCATATGTAAGTAATAGGGTAGTACATTGTGTTGAAAAAGCGCCTTATTCAGATCGATCAATGCATCGGCGTTGTCATTAACATCCTTTAAAACAACCGATTGATTGAGCATTGTGACGCCAACGTCGTCTAGTGTGTCGAATTTATCAGTAACCGCGTTATCTAATTCTTGGTGATGGTTACAGTGCACAACCATGACGACACGTAGCCGGGTCTCATTCAGACAACTTACTAGTTCGCTGGTTATTCGCTGCGGGATCACGATAGGCAAACGGGTATGAATCCTGACGGTGGTAAGTGCTTTTATATTCGCTAATTGCTGCAGCAGCCAATGAAATTGCTTATCCGAGATCGCCAGCGGGTCACCACCACTGAGGATGACCTCCTCGATGCTGCTGTCTGCAGCTATATAGGCGAATGCCTCTTCCCATTGAGCCCTGCTGGGGGAGTTGGCCCGATAGTCGAAATGGCGCCGGAAGCAGTAACGGCAATGGATCGCGCAATGCGGGGCAGCTGTTAGCAGCACCCGCCCCTGATACTTGTGTAGAAGTCCCGGAACCGGATTGAACTCCTCCTCATTGAGAGGGTCTGCTACAAAGCCATCAGCTTGGTTCTCCTCGAATACAGAGGGCCAGATCTGCAGTAGCAGCGGGTCATGCCAGTTGCCCTTTTCGATTCGTTCTACGAAGGGTCTGGGCGCTTTCAGGGGAAATTGAGTGAGTGCTTCCAAGCTGTAGGGGCTAGTGTCCGGATTAAGTTTTAATATGCGCAATAATTCCTGCGGATCTGTTATTAGATCGGATAGAATCTCCTGCCATGTTTCCGCGCGATCTGATTGAATAAGTGATACAGATTGGTTCGTCATTTTGTAACTCGAAACATAGTTTGATTTTATAAGGGCACTTGCTAGTATCCGTTGCCACATCATAGCAACATAAGGCTGCAGTCTTCGATACCAAGTTGTTCTTGGTTTCGACCATCACTGCGAATCGAAATAACGGGCTTCTACAGAAATAGCGTTAAGAGGGAAAAATGGCGACTTACTCCACCAGCGAATTTAAATCCGGGCTTAAGGTTCTTATTGACTCCGAACCCTGCTCGATGATCGAAGTTGAAAAGGTAAAGCCCGGCAAGGGACAGGCATTCGATCGCGTGAAGCTGCGCAATCTCGTTAATGGAAGAGTCTGGGAGCGCACCTTCAAGTCCGGTGAATCAATCGAGGCGGCTGATGTCATGGAACTGGAGATGGAGTATCTATACGAGGATGGAGAATTTTGGCATTTCATGAAGACCGATGACAGCTTCGAGCAAGTTGCTGCCGACGCTAATGCTATCGTTGAAGCAAAAATATGGTTGAAGGAACAGGACAAGTACACGATGGTCTTGTGGAACGAAGCGCCGATCTCGGTTACTCCACCAAATTTTGTTGAACTCGAAGTGACAGACACCGACCCTGGCTTGAAGGGTGATACAGCACAGGGTGGCACGAAGCCGGCGACACTAAGTTCCGGGGCAGTAGTGAAGGTGCCCTTGTTCGTTAATATTGGAGATATGCTACGGATCGATACGCGAAACTCCGAATACCAGAATCGCGTCACCAAATAGAATTTCTGTTCTCATCACTGCTTAAGCACTGTGTAGATTTTGGAAGGATGAATCCATGGTTGATTGGAAACCGAGTGCGTCCTTACAAAACCTACAGCAGCGTGCCTATGCTCTTGCCAAAATCCGGCGATTTTTTTCCGAACGTGATGTTCTCGAAGTAGAGACTCCTTTACTAGCTAGCTCAACTGTTCCCGATGTCTACATAGAATCGATTGCTGCCCAGGTGGTGGAAGGCAACTCGAGCCGCAAGAATTTTCTGCAAACCTCTCCAGAATTTTTTATGAAGCGACTACTGGCTAGTGGCAGCGGCTCAATCTATCAGATCGCTAAAGCCTTTAGGCAGGAAGAAAAAGGCGCAAGACACAACATCGAATTTACTCTGCTCGAATGGTATAGGCTGTCCTATTCTCTAGATCAATTGATGGCGGAATTGGAAGAGCTAGTCCAAGAGGTGCTCGGCTGCGGTCCAATTTCGCGCCTCAGCTATCGAGAAATATTTCGACAGCATCTGCAAATTGACCCACACGAAATCTCATTAGAAGAATTGCAGCAGCTGGCAAAATCTGAAATTGATTTGAGTGGTAGCGACCTAAGCAAGACAGATTATCTGCAACTATTGCTGAGCAATAGCATTGAACCTAAGCTGCCACCATATTGCATTATCTATGATTATCCTTTAGAGCAGGCTGCGCTGGCTACTCTTGCGACTGACGGGCATGGCGTTGTAGTTGCGAAACGCTTCGAATTGTTTGGTCATGGGATGGAGCTAGCGAATGGTTATTTCGAGCTTAGTGATGCCGCTGAACAGCGCGCACGATTTGAGAAGGATAACGCGGCAAGAAAGGAGAAAGGACTGCAGGCTCATGATGCAGATGAGAAGCTAATCGCCGCATTAGAAAGCGGCCTGCCTAGCTGTTCAGGTGTTGCTGTGGGTGTGGATCGACTACTGATGTTGCTGGTTGAGGCTAAAAACATCAGCGAAGTAATTAGCTTCGATAGCGAACGCGCCTAAGAGTAAGCGTACGCGGAGCGATCATTCTGAGTTGTTAGCCTCTTCTAACAACCTTTCTATGTACATTTTTCTAAGTTTGCCTGTAATTTCTCCAGGTATTCCGTCTGCTATTTTCTCGCCGTCGATACTTACAACAGGCAAGGTGATCGTTGTCGCGCTGCTGATAAAGGCTTCATCGGCCTGCAGTGCTTCCTCGAGTGTAAACAGTCGCTGCTCTAACTCTATGCCTTCTCGCTCGGCAATTTCGATAAGCGTGCGCCGACGAATACCAGGAAGAATCGAGTTTGAAAGCGGACGCGTAATGATCTTTCGCTCTTTGACGATGTAGGCGCTCGAAGTAACGCCTTCGGTGACGAAGCCGTCTTCGACCATCCAGCCTTCGTTCGCCCCTTTGCTATGAGCATCTTGTTTCGCAAGGCACTGGGCAAGTAGGTTCACCGATTTTATGTCGCGTCGCTTCCAGCGAATGTCTTCACTCGTGGAAACCGCGATACCAGATTCGGCTAAGGGATTGTTTAGCAAATTCATCTGCGATGTGAACGCGACCAGTGAAGGTGCGGTATCGGCTGGAAAGACGAAGTCTCTGTCGGCGATACCCCTTGTCACTTGCGAGTAGACGAAGCCTTCTTCCAGTTTATTGCGGGAGATAAGTTCCTGCATGATGTCGAGATACTCTCGTTGGGAACATGGCCATGTAATGCTCAGCTCCGAGAGAGATCTATCAAGGCGCTCCAGGAAATAGTCGCGATCAACCAATTTGCCAGCAACAACCGGCACAACTTCATACACGCCATCACCGAAGATAAAGCCGCGATCGAATACAGAGATCTTTGCGGCCTCTTCAGGGGCGTACTCGCCATTCACATATACGATTCTACTCAAGCTGTACCTCGTCTATTTAAATTGTTTTGCGAAATCGGTCAGCTCGCTGCCGTCTAGCCGCTGCACAGTCCAGCCATCCATTGGCGCTGCACCTATCGATCTATAGAATTGAATCGAAGGCTCATTCCAATCTAGCACCGACCATTCTACTCGGGTGCAGTTGCGTTCCACGGCAAGCTTAGCGATATAAGCTAACATCAGCTTTCCACAGCCCTTGCCGCGCATTGATGGTTGTACATAGATGTCCTCAAGATAGATGCCTGGCCTGCCAGTGAAGGTAGAGAAATTGTGAAAGAACAGCGAGTAGCCTATGGCTTTTCCTTGATACTCTCCAATCGTAACCTCGGCGTAAGCCTTCTCCCCAAATAGTGTTTCTTCGAGCGTAGCGGGGGTGGCGACAACCTCGTGGCCGAGTTTTTCGTAGTCTGCCAGTTCCTGAATGAAACTTAGAATCTGGGTGCAGTCATCGACAATAGCCGAACGAATAGTAAAATCGGGGACGCTGGTGGCTAGTTGCATAGATTGTTCTCATTGGTTTTTTGTCTGGGTAGTCGCAATAATGCTCTTATCAAATCATGGGTCTGCACACATGAAGAGCGATTGTGTATGGCCAAGGCGGCCGATTATACAGCACATCTGCGCCGTAGAGCATCTGCCTCACTCTGTAAGTGTTGGCCCCTGACTGCTACAATATGCGCCCTTTTTGCCCCCCCAAGGCAGGGTAACTACAAAGGTCTATACATCAGGCGTAGGCAGCGAACACAGCACTAGCTTGGCTAGAATGAGTCAATATAAGGAACTACGATGTCAGAAAAGAAATCTACGATTATCTATACCGAGACAGATGAGGCGCCAGCCTTAGCCACCTATTCACTGCTGCCTATCATCAAGGCATATACAGATGCTTCCGACGTGGCCGTCGAGACTCGCGACATATCCCTCGCCGGACGCGTAATTGCCAGCTTTCCAGACTTCCTAAATGCTGATCAGCAGCAGGGCGATGCTCTGGCCGAGTTGGGTGAAATGACTCAAGATCCAATGGCTAACATCATTAAACTGCCCAATATCTCAGCTTCTCTGCCGCAGATGATGGCGGTGATCAAGGAGCTACAGGCCAAGGGCTATGGGCTTCCTGACTACACTGAAGATCCTAGTACTGACGCAGAGCGCGACATCAAGGCACGCTATGACAAGATAAAAGGCAGCGCGGTAAACCCAGTGCTCAGAGAAGGTAATTCTGACCGTCGTGCGCCAGCCTCCGTTAAGTCCTATGCGCAAAAGAACCCTCATTCAATGGGTGCTTGGTCCAAGGATTCCAAATCACATGTCGCCAATATGGAGTCGGGTGACTTCTTTGGCAGCGAACAATCGACAACTCTTGAGGCCGCTACAACGGCAAAGATTGAGCACCGCGATGCTGCAGGTAATGTGACTGTCCTCAAGGAGGACATTGGCTTGCTAGCTGGCGAGATAATAGATGCGTCGGCGATGAATAGAAATGCACTACGTTCATTTCTTGCAACACAGATAGACGATGCGAAGAGCCAGGGTGTACTTTTCTCTCTTCATCTAAAAGCAACAATGATGAAGGTGTCAGACCCGATAATTTTTGGCCATGCGGTTACGGTTTTCTATGAAAAAGCATTCAATAAGCACGCGGCTGTTTTTGCTGAGCTAGGTGTCGATGCGAACAACGGCGTCGGAGATGTCTACAGTAAAATTAAATCACTGTCAGACGCGCAGCGTGAAGAGATAGAGGCAGACCTTGCGGCCTGTTATGCGAGCCGACCAGAAATGGCGATGGTAGATTCGGACAAGGGAGTTACCAATCTGCATGTCCCCAGCGATGTGATCATCGATGCCTCTATGCCGGCTGCACTGAGAACCTCAGGACAGATGTGGGGTCCTGATGGAAACCTGCAAGACATGAAAGCGGTGATTCCAGATCGTTGCTACGCCGGTGTGTATCAGGAAGTATTCGACTTCTGTAGAACGAATGGTGCATTCGACCCAGCGACTATGGGCAGCGTGCCTAACGTTGGTCTAATGGCGCAGAAAGCAGAAGAATATGGGTCGCATGACAAGACATTCGAGCTTGCCTCTAGCGGCACAGTAACGGTTGTCGATAGCGAAGGTAATACCTTGCTAGAGCATGCGGTAGAGAAAGGCGATATCTGGCGTATGTGCCAGGCTAAAGACGCGCCAATTCAAGACTGGGTTAAGTTGGCAGTGAGTCGAGCAAGACTATCAGCTCTGCCAGCGGTGTTTTGGTTAAATGAGGATCGCAGTCACGATGCTGAGATCATCAAGAAGGTAAATACCTATCTTGCTGATCATGACACCGATGGCTTGGATATCAGTATCCTGACGCCAGAGGCAGCAACTCGCCTATCTCTGAAGAGGGCGAAAGAAGGCTTAGACACAATTTCCGTAACCGGTAACGTGCTGCGCGACTATCTAACAGACCTATTCCCAATCTTGGAACTCGGTACCAGCGCAAAAATGCTTTCCGTCGTTCCTCTGATGAAAGGTGGTGGTTTATTTGAGACTGGTGCCGGCGGGTCCGCGCCGAAGCATGTTCAACAATTCGAAAAAGAGAATCACCTGCGTTGGGATTCGTTAGGTGAATTTCTAGCACTGGCTGCATCGCTTGAGCATCTGGCTAATGTAACGGGGAATGAAAGAGCGAAAATTCTCGCCGATTCATTGGACAAGGCTACGGGAGACTTTCTAGATAACAACAAGTCGCCGTCACGTAAAGTAAACGAGCTAGATAATCGTGGCAGTCATTTCTATCTAGCCATGTACTGGGCTCAGGCTCTAGCTGAACAGGGCGATGATGCTGAACTACAGGCGCGTTTCGCACCGGTTGCTCAGGCAATGGCTGAGAACGAAGAGAAAATCGTCGATGAATTGAACTCTGTTCAAGGGCCTGCCATGGATGTCGGCGGCTACTACAAACTGGATGCAGCAAAGGCGTCTGCAGCTATGCGCCCTAGCGCTACGCTAAATGCGATAGTCGCGGCTGTGTAAGCTGTTTCAACTTATCTAATTACTCTCAGCGAGTTAAACGTATGCGCCGAGAGTAATTAGAATCGTTCCAGAATATTCCACTAAATTGTCTCCAAATCTTTGATTCTCTCGAATTAGAGTTACGTTACTAAGTTAAAAACTCGCTGCCGTAGCCGCACCACAGATCGAATTCTGCTGAATGTTCTAAGAGAAGCTTTTTGTTCTATTTATAAGCTCGAATAAATCGATAGGATAATAGATACTCCAATGACCATGAAAACAAACTATCAGATTTTACTGAGAAATTTTCAAGCGGGTACAACCACGGCCATCTTGCTTATACCTCAAAGTATGGCCTACGCACTGGTTGCGGGAGTACCGCCCGTTTATGGTCTTTATGCGTCGTTGCTGCCACTGGTGGTGTATGCGCTCTTAGGTAGATCACGGGAAATGGCGCTAGGCCCTGGAGCCTTGGATACATTATTGATCGGCGTAACGATCGGTAGCTTATCAATGGCCAGCAATCCCAATGCGGCAACAGTGGCAGCGATTATCGCTTTTCAGGTGGCTATCATACAGATTGTATTGGGCTTACTACGGGGTGGCTTTCTAATAAATTTTTTGTCAAAGCCGGTTATTAGTGGCTTCACGTCCGCTGCGGCTTTAACAATAGCCATAAGCCAAGTCAAACATTTACTGGGAATGGATATAGACAGGAGTTCGCGCTTCTATGAGGAATTCTGGCAACTAGTTACCCATGTTGAAGAAATACATTTAATGACAGCAATGATTGGAATTGGATCGCTTTGTTTTATTGCGATGGCAAAACGGATTAAAAAAAGTTTTCCGAATGCCCTAGCAGTGGTCATTCTTGCGAGCCATCGTAGGCGCAATTTTGAAAGTAGATCAAAACCAAGTATCAGTTCTCGGTGCTATTCCGCAAGGGCTTCCTCAATTCGGATTTGTCTGGGTCACGCAGGAATTATTCGTAACACTCTTGCCAAGCTCAGTGGCGATAGCAGCAGTTGGCTACCTAACAACTATTTCGATCGCTAGAACTTTTGCTGACCGAAACCGATATGATATAGCTCCAAATCGAGAATTGATTGCGCTGGGTGCTTCCAATTTTGTGGCTAGTTTTTCACAGGGCTTTCCTGTTAGTGCTAGTTTTTCGCGGTCGGCAGTTCACGCAGAAGCAGGCTCTACTTCTCCTTATTCCCTCGTTGTGGTCGCAGCCTGGATATTTCTCACTTTGCTTTTCTTAACAGAATATCTTTACTATCTTCCTACTGCGACGCTGGCGGCTATAATTATACTCGCAGTGCTCGGCTTAATCGATTTCACTCTAGTTAAACATTTACGAAAAACCAAACAGTCAGATATGTGGCTCTTGCTGCTAACGTTTTTCTCAACGTTGATAGTTGGCATTGTCGAAGGAATTCTCATCGGAGTTGTATTTTCTTTAGGACTATTTCTTTACCTAACAACTCGTCCACATACTGCGATATTGGGTCGAGTTGGAAATACTGCGGATTTTCGTAATTTAAAACACTATCCTGAGGCGACAACTTATACAGGCGTCATCATTATTCGTATTGATGCGCAATTTTATTTCGGTAACGTCAGTTTCCTAAAAACTTTACTCAAGAAACTGGAAATGGAATCGCCATCCCCACTGAAGACTATCATTATAGAAGCTTGTAGCATTGCTCAGCTCGATAGTAGCGCTGATTCGGTATTACATGATATTGCCGATGATTTCAAAGAACGCAACATAGAATTAAAATTCGCTAGCGTTAAAGTTCCCGTGTTGAGAGTTATGAAAGCATCTGGATTGTACGACAAAATCGAAGAGAGAAATTTTTTCATGAACATCGACGACGCCGTACAAGGCGAATCAAGTCAGTAAGTTATAGTTTCATTAATCAGTCTCGGCGAGTAGAACATAAGCGCCGAGACTGATTAGAATAGTTCCAGAAATTTTATCCAACTTGTCTCTAAAATTCCGGTTTTCTCGAATCAGATTAGCTGCTTTGTCTGCGAAAAATACAACGAATAAGTCGCAAGGAATAGCTGATAGCGTTACGATCAAACCAAGAAATAGAAACTGAGGCGCTGCTGGTCCTGCCTCTGTCACAACAAACTGCGGTAACAATGCCAGGAAAAAAAGTGCCGTTTTCGGATTGCTTGCTTCGATGATCACGCTCTGAAAGAAGATTTTCCTCGTGTCGGGCTCTACTAATATCTCCCGCGTCGTCTCACCACCTTCTAATTCCTCTGGATTTTTTTCCCCGAAAAATAGAATTCCGAAATGTCCCAGCCCCAGATATATAAGATAGCTTGCGCCGACGATTTTCAATAAAATGTAGGCCGCAGGAGAGTAACTAAACAGCACGGAAAGTCCTAACACGGCGGCAACCACATGAAGCAAACTGCCTAGCGCTAATCCTGCAGTCGCAGAAAATCCGGCGGAAGTACCCTGTGCAAGAGTCCGCGCCATCACATAAAAGTTTGCAGGGCCCGGTGAGAGGTTCATGATGAAGGCTGCTCCGGTGAACAGCAGTAGATCATTTAGTGGTGGCATAATTTCACTTTAACTTTTTTTTGGCAAAAAAAGCCCATCGCTAGCGATGGGCTTCTCGTTCTTTTCTATCCTACTACTTGTAAAAGAGTTTGCTTACTTGATGGGACGAACATAGCGCTTTATGCCACCAACCGGGCCAACTTCGGCGCCGAAGATATTTCCGTGTGCATCGGCTACTACACCTTCAGCAGTACAAGTACCACGACAATCTGGTTGTGGGTCAGGAATCAGGAATTCCACTTCGCCGGTAATAGCACTTCCGATACGGATACCACGAACCCAGTCGCCATGATCGGGGTTAACCGAACCTGATTCTGAATCGGCACCATAAAGAACATCATTTTCGTCGATGTAGATGCCACTCAAGCGGCTGAATTGATGCCATACATCGAGTAGGTTTCCTTCTTGATCGAAGATCTGGATACGGTCATTGCCGCGGTCTGCAACGAATAGCCGTCCTTTGGAATCCATGGCGAGACCATGTGGCTGGCGGAAATTACCTGGCTCAGTACCCCATTCTCCGAACGACAAAAGGTGGTTTCCGTCAGCATCAAACTTGTGGACGCGGTTGGTAGAACCTTCAGCGCTGGAGTGTCCCTCGCCAACGAAAATGGACCCGTCAGGGGCAACATGCACGTCATTTGGCGTGTAGAAATATTCGTCGTCCTGTCCGCCGCCTTTTTTGCCAATCGACATCAGGTGCACACCGGTGGGGCTGAACTTGTGGACCTGGTGGCCATAATGCTCGCCATCATAGCCTTGTGTCTGCTCTGAGCCACGTGCGTCAGCGACCCAAACATTGCCGTCGTGGTCGACGTGAATGCCATGAGGCCAAGTAATGTAACCCGCGCCGAAGCTACGAACCATGTCGCCGTTCTTGCTGAACAACATAATTAGGTTTGTGTCAGGTTTCTCAACGCAGGCATTTGCGTTGCCGCCGCAACGTTCTGCGACCCAGATACTTTCGCCATCAGAATCAATTTCAACTGTGCTAGAGGAGCCCCAATCGCGACCTGCAGGCATCTTGAAATAGCCAGATTGGGTGCTATAAGGGTTTTCCAGATCGTTTGTAGGAGGCATGTCAGCTTGGGCAAAAGCCAAGGCTGGGGCTATCGCCAATGCCAAAAAGGCCGATTTTATGTTTTTATTAGTCATCTTCTAGAACTCTCGTTGCTCTTGCATTTATGGAGGGAAGAGTACAAGAATAAACTAGGGGTAATAGCAATACAATTGTAAAGTGTGCCAGAGTTATACGGGCCTTGAGGAGACGCTTATGGGTATAAAAACAGCACGTACCTTCGTAGAAGGTCAGAGCAAAGCACTGACGCTCTACACCGACATACTGGGCTTGCGGAAGGTTAACGACATCGATCTGGGTGAATTTCGTTGGCTCACGGCCTTGGCAGTTGGTTCAGTCAAGATAGAATTTCTCCTGAAGCTTAATGTGCATCCAGCGGCGAAAACTTACCAGGAAGCGATCTATGCCGATGGCGCACCGATAGCTGCGGCTGACACTAAAAAAATGAAATTATCTGCCTGATTTCTATGTCAGTGATTCCTCACTAGTTTTCTATTTGGTCTATGCTGGATACTCGAATTCCGAAGGGATCTATTTCGACGAGCACGTTAGCCGTGTCGGTAATATCGCGCGGAGCGGCTTTTGAGTCGTCATGATAAGCATAGACTACAACCTTCAACGCATCGGCGCGGCGTGTGGGCAGGCTAGTCATTTCTGAATCAAAACCCTGAGGTATAAATACATTTACGATATCTATCTTATCGCCGGCATTTCGCGTGAACTGTCGCTTATTCGAGTACCAGGCAGACTTCGTGTCGGGTAAATTGCCAGCCGTTTCGACATCGTAGATAAAGATTACATCTACTTCCGTAATGATGATCGCATTCGGATCTAGCGTGGAGGAAATAAAAACAGAATTCACTTCAGCAGTCACACTGCCCGAAAACAAGAAGAACGAATAAAGAGCGATACAAGCAGACAGGAATCGTTTTCTAAACATGAGTGATTTGATCCAGAAAAATATTTGAGGCACCCAAAGTGAGCAATAGAAGTTGGGGCGCTAGAACGCGATAGATAAAAAACCAGAGTTGGATACTAACCCAACTCTGGTTTTTTTTGAATTTTACAAAACCCGCGAGTGAGATCAGGTTTTGAGTGGTTGAATAACTTTCTATTCTTCCGTGGCAACAGTTCCAGTCTCGGACTTAGGAGTGCCGTCTCCGTTTAGACCCATAGACTCATAGCGCCTCCAACCGGCGAGGATGCCCTGCAAACCATGATTGCCTTCGTGGCAGGCATATTCGTAGACAGGGTCGGCGGCACGGCGCATTGGTACTCTGCCGGACCAGCTTTCATCCCAAGACAAGGGATCTTCCACAGTGAAGTCATAATCGAGCGTGTTCCCATCAATCCAGCTAAAGCGTTCGGAAATCACGGCTTGATCCGACATGCCACGCAGATTGTAGTCGTGGTAGAAGTGCTGCGTAGTTATAACCAGCTCGTCACCATCCCAATGTGCAACTGAATCGCCTTCCCACTTCAGCTGCTGCGTGCTGTGTTCGCTACCCAGCGGAATGATGCGCGCGGTATGCACCATCTCATTCAAGATCATGACAGTGTCTTTCGTCTGCACTATCTGCATATTGTTGTTGTAGGAGCCGGGGATCATTGGTGGTCCACCGACGAAACCGACTAGGCACCGATCAATTGTCGTTCTGCCCTCGGGGCCAGCACTCTCAAACACCATCTGACCATAGTTGGCGCGTCGCTCGCGACCGGCGGCATTCAATTGGGGCACACGGCCATTCGGTGGATCGTAGACCAGCGAGGTACGACGATCGGCGATGGTCTCAACGCCGCGCTCGTACCAGAATTCGTTATACGAGATCACGCCCGGCGGATAACCGGCGCCACCCACGGAATCGATGATCAGGTCGCGGTTCTGGCGGCGTCTCTCAAAAGCTTCCCACTCGACAGCTTCCTCGGGAGTTAAGGTGGCCTTGTCGGCGAGTTCTCTCGGGCGGTTAAGCGGAGTTAACGTCCTAAAGGTATAGGTGCCCTGAAAATCTGGCTGACCATACTCGGTGCGCGGGATATCCGGCGACTGCGCGAGCAGTTGTGGCGCGACTATAAGGCCGATTATTGCTAAAGAAAGTTTCGTGAGCGCTCTGTTGTGCATGTGAACCTCCAACAGTATTCTAATTATAGTGAGATGATGGACTAGATGACCGAAACTACGCGTATTTTGGCGAATTTTCAAGGATATTCGGGCCTTACTAGAGGCTAAATATAGGTGCTTTAGTGGGGAAAACGCCGAAAAAATGGCAGCAAACACTAACGCAGTCTGCTTGCTACAACACAGCTAAGATTCAGGCCCATCGGTATGCTGTAGAGTTTCCCTTTTGCCTAAGGGTAGAAGGGGAATAATCAGGAGAAAGCAATGAAACACCTAAAATTGATAGTCAGCCTGATATTGGTGCTATCGCTGATCGGCGGCATAGGCTCTGTGATCGGAGTGGCAGTAGATACGACAGTGATTGAGGCACCATTCCAGATTGCTGGGGCTTTGGTCGGCGTTGCTGCTGGCACTAAAGGTATGGTGATTGTCGGGGCCCATCAGAATGGCCAATGCTGCTGTTGAGGGAGGTCATCGTGATCGTCACCACGGTCATGATCATTCCGAGCAAGACACCGAACATTCTGAACACCAGAGTACTTACTCGGGATCTGCACTAGAGCAGCCTGTCGATGAGCTCTAGCTAACAGCCTGCGAATTAGCTTTAACGGCAGTAAAGACCTAGCTTCTAGTCGGTCAAATTGAATTGATTCCGCATGTGGTTTATTCTTGGCATCGACTGAATTTTCCCGCTAGAGCATGCTGATGGCCATTACCGCCAGTTTCAAGAATAGTATCCGAAACAGCAAGAATTCTGCTGATAAGCAGACGCGCGCCTCAATGGCAGCGTTCAAGTTTCCATTAGTAATATCCATATCTCTTATTCTTCTAAGTTTCGTTCCTCGTGTTCAGGGCAATTCCGCACTAGTTTGGTCATTTTGGGGTGCTGCCGCCACGCTGCTCTTGTGGCAAGCGTATCTGCTATTTAATTCTAGAAACAAGAACGAAGAGCATGTGTTCAGTCTAGTGTTGCGTCCACAGCACTACATCCAAGCCATGGTTCAGTTCAGTGTCTATGCTTATTGGGGTTATTACTGGCGGCCGGTATACGATCATGCCTGGCTGATGTTAGCGCAGCTGCTATTTGCCTATACCTTCGATATGTTGCTGGCCTGGTCGAGACGTCGTGAATATAGCTTAGGCTTTGGTCCCTTTCCGATTATTTTTAGCATCAATCTGTTTCTCTGGTTTAGGGATGATTGGTTTTATATGCAATTCGTGATGATTGCAGTCGGTTTCATGGGCAAGGAATACGTACGCTGGAATCGAGACGGGCGTAGCTCGCACATATTCAATCCGTCTGCTTTTGCCCTGGGCCTGTTCTCTCTCGTATTAATCGCTCACCAACACGACTGGCTTGACCTGGGGTCAGGATATCGCATCGACTCTTACCCTGGCGCCGAACATCTACACGTTCCTCTTTTTAGTTGGCTTGATTGTTATGTACTTCTTTTCCATAACACTTGTCGCAAGTATGGCGGCGATTACGTTGTTTGGAGTCAGTGCCCTGTATTCCGCTAGCACGGGTGTTCCGTACTTCCTCGATTCGGAGATTCCTGCCGCCGTCTTTCTCGGGCTGCATCTATTGATTACCGATCCTTCTACCTCGCCGAGAACGCCACTAGGGAAGACGTTTTTTGGATTGCTCTACGGCCTCGGGGTGTTCGGCCTCTATACCCTTCTAGGCGCTATGGGCGAGCCAACTTTCTATGACAAACTCCTCGTCGTGCCGCTGCTCAATCTGAGTGTTATCGCTATCGATAGAGCGGTTCGATCTATCCATTCGACAGCTCTTTTAAACGTCTGGAAAGAGAGCTGGCTCGGTGGACGCGCTAATCTAGCGCACATGAGTATCTGGATAGTGATTTTCGCTTCGATGTCTTTCCTAGGTAAAACCGACAACAAGCATCAGGGCGATAGCCTGCCATTCTGGGAGCAGGCCTGCGCGAGTGACTTATCCAATGCCTGTGGCCGCATGCTGCAATTGGAGGCGACCTATTGTGCGGACAACGCGGCCTGGGCGTGTAATGAAATAGGCGCACACTATCGCGAGGGAATAATTACCGCATCCAATCAAGAATTATCCATGGCCTATTTCTCGCGCGGCTGCGAATTGAAGTTTCAAGCGGCGTGTCTAAATCTTCTAGACACAGAATTGGTGGCGCGCGAAGTGCCACATGAATTGGACCTGCGCTTGCTATTGCGAGAAGGTGGACAGAACTTGATGACACTCTCTGAGCAGGAGTTAGTCGAGCGAGCCTGTGAACACGACTGGGCTTTTGCCTGCGAGAACAACGGGGCGTAGATATGAGCAAGCCTCAAAGCGAAACTGAAGCTAAGCGGCAATCTAAGCAAGAGGATCAGCGAAAAGGTCTCGATAGTGAACAGGTGCCAGATCGAGCAGTGGGTCTCACCATCATGTGTCTAGCGATTGTATTCGTGGCCGTATGGATGGCTCTTCAATCACCGCAGCAAATAGATTCAGAAACAACAGAGTTGCCTTCCCCTGCGCAAGCAGCGATAACTGGTTTCCTCGCCAATGTTTGGTTTCTCCCGGACGAGCCGCTGCTGGGCTTTGTTCAAATTCCCGCTGGCCCATTCACCATGGGAAGTAATCCGGCATTAGATCGCCTGGCCTACGAGAATGAGCGCTGGTCGAGCAATCGGCGTCAGGGAACAGTACAGATAGATGACTTCTATATAGGATTGTTTGAGGTCACCGCCGCTCAATTCCGAGTCTTCGTAGCAGAGCACCCAGATCTCGCTAATGAGGTGCCAGCGGACATTCAAGGGGATATGCCGATTACGAATATCACTTGGCCGGAGGCACTAGCCTACGCACGCTGGCTACAGCAGAAGTTGGAAAATTCTTCGGATACTCCTGAAGAACTACGCAGTTATCTCGCGGCGGGCGGCCAAGTGAGCATTCCTTCAGAGTCTGAATGGGAAAAAGCGGCGCGCGGTGGGGACGGTCGGATTTTTCCGTGGGGAAACACACCCTCAGCGGAGTTAGCAAACTACGGCTCAAGCACAATGCTGCCAGTAGGCTCCCGACCCTGTGCTGAGTGCGTCTTCGGCCTGCAAGATATGAGCGGCAATGTGTGGGAAATTACACGCAGCCCGTTGCAGGCCTATCCGTATGACCCGAACGATGATGCAGAGAACCTTTCCGAGGATGCGCTCTGGGTGATGCGCGGAGGGTCATTCTCCGATGGAGTGGGCAACGTGCGCGCGGCGGTGCGCGGAGGTGTCGATCCTAGCGTACGTAACAACACCATCGGTTTCCGTGTAGTCATAAGCAAGCCATAATCGATTTCCGCTAGGCCAGCGAAGTTCTATAACCTCATTTCCTGTAAACCGATCTCTTGTCTAAGCGTTCTACTTAACAAGCGGTACAGATTTGTGCCGTTAGTTTCGAAAGTAGGGCAATAGCCTAGGGTCTTTGGCTTAGGTAAATGGAGAAATTTTATGAAATTATTTTCTACTGCTAGTATTACAGCGGCCTTGCGCTCTGCTCTTTTGGTAACAGCGCCGAGTTCCCATACAAGAGCAATCACAAGCACGCCATAGTGCATACACACTCAGTTGCGAATAAGGTTGTGGTTGCCAGGCCCGCGCCGATTCGAACGATTACAACAGTCTCAGCCTTTAGTCTGAATCGCCTGCCAATTGGAAAAGTACGCTCTCTATACAATGGCGAAACCTTTTACTACAGCGATGGGGTGTACTACAAAAAGAAGCCTCACGGTTACGTATTAGTTAAACCAGCGAGCTGGAATTCGAGTGGCTTCACTGCCTAGGGGCTACAGAGTAGCCCGAGATGGGAGCGCGACATTCTAAAGTTTCAATAACGTACGTTACAGGAACGTGAATGGATTCTTCGTGGTCGTTTAGCTACGAAGTAGCAGAACAAACGCAAAGAAACCTGGCCAGCTGGGTATGTAGATTTGGCTGGAAGCCCTCAGCCTCAATCAGGAAGGGCAAAGACGAGAATTAAATCGCCGCCTCTTCGTCCTCTCGATCCTCCGCCAGATGCAACGGTCACGTATTCTTGACCATCAATGACATATATCGAAGGTGAGGCAAACACGCCAGCCCCGGTATTGAATTTCCATAGCTCTTCGCCAGTGTAGGCATCATAGGCGTAGAAATAACCTGCAGTATTGCTGCCCGCTCCAACGAAGACTATGCCGCCGGCGGTAACCACCGAGCCGGCTTGTCCGTACCCTTCAAAGATTTGTCGCCAGATTAGTTCTCCCGTCGTTGGGTCATAGGCAGAGAAATATCCTTTCGGGTCGCGCCCGGAATTAAACGGCTGATCGATCGCGTTGATATAAAGATAGCCCGTGTCCTTGCTGAAGGAAATCGGCGCATAGTTCGCGCCGCCTCCATAACCCGGAGAAAAAATCTGGTTCGGTCCTATCGGAGTAAACTGTTCGACCAGATCGTTTGCCTCCATCTGTTGTGCAGGAATATCGGTTGGGAAAACTGGCGACACCGGCTCCATTCTCTCGCCATTCGCCTTGTGCGGAATTGGCTGTGTTGGATAGGGGACTTCGCCCTCTACATCGGTTACGGTTGAGACTGGCGTTTCGATGATCGGATGCACTGGTTCGCCAGTTTCACGATTGAGGATATACAGCCAGCTGTTCTTGCTCGCCTGTGCGAGAGCTTTGATGTCCTGTCCATCGACTTCCATATCAAACAATACCGGTTGATTACCAGAGTCGTAGTCCCACACATCGTGATGCACTTGTTGGTAGTACCACTCCAGGTTTCCCTCTTCCAGAGACAGAGCGATAAGCGAATCGCTGAACAGGTTCATGCCGTCGCGTTTCGTGCTGTCGCCGAAGGGATTGCCGACGGCCACGTAGACCATGCCTAATTCGGGATCAACTCGCTGGTGTTTCCCAGATTCCACCGCCGTTACGTTCGCCGCCAACCCAAGTCGGTCCTGCGATATCCCAGCCCTGATCGGTTTCATCTTGTGGCACGGTATTGAAGTTCCAAATGCCTTCGCCAGTCTTGGCATCGATTGCCAACACATAGCCTCCAGCAATATGGCTCTCGCTTCGCGTAGTGCCAACATAGATAACGCCGTTATAGACCTGTGGAGCTGTGGTGAACCAATAGCCGACCGAAATAGCAGTTTCGATATCGGGGTTCTTCTCATGCAGCACATCGAGAATCACCGGTGCCTGCCCGTTGTCTCCGAAGCCTTCTAAGGGCTTTCCGGTAATGGCATCGAGCGCAAAGATAAATGAGCCCGCCGCTGAATACACCACACCATCCTCATACGCTACGCCTCTGTGTCTGAAGATATAGCCCTCGCGTCGACCGCCACCTAGTAGACGAGTTACGTCAAAGGTCCACAGCAGGTGTCCGTCTTCTGCGTTTAGCGCGTAGACGCTGCCACGCGAGTCAGTGACATACATTATGTCGCCGACAATCACAGGGGTGGTCTGGTTACTTACGCCATCGATGACGCCGTGTTGGAATAACCATTTCGGTGTTAGCTCGGCGACATTGTCACGAGTTATCTGGTCGCTAGGCGCATAGCGCGATCCGGCGAGGTCGAGATTGTGCAGACGCCAATCCATATTTTGTACAGATGATCTTGGGCGTAGTGCAGACTCGACTTCCACCTGCTCAACTTCTCCGCCGGTAATACTGCTGCTCGTGGCAACTTCTATAGAAGTAGAATCACCCTCAGGGGCACATCCAATTAATAGAAGAGGTAGGCCGGCAATTAGTAGTAAGGTTCGAATCGATTGCTGTCTTGAGTGCAACATTAGTCGTGCTCCCTTCGATATAGTTATCAAATTAATTAGTAAAGTAGCTCGCATCGATGTTGATGTTTAGAGGCTACTGTCTAACATAAACTCAACGATGGCTTTTAGCTGGTCATCGCTGCAGGTTGCGCACAGGCCTCGCGGCGGCATGATGCCATTGAGCCCTGCGATCGTGTTTTGAACGAGTGTATCCATGCCTTTTTCCATACGAATTTCCCACTCGATCTGATCGCCTACCTCAGGCGAATGAGCCGCACCTGTGCCATGACAGGCGAAACACGTCGCTTGATAAGTCTGCTCTGCATCGAAGGCGTCGTCCTGGGCGGCAACGCTCAATGCTGGAAACAATAAGAATGCACAGGCAATTGTAAATAAAGCTTTTGATGTCATGTCTGTAATCCGGATACGACTAATACTGTTTGCGTACTATGTTGAAGAAGTCGACAAACTTCTGCATGTTTACTGCGTCCTGGGATATGAGCAGCGAATGATCACCCCCTGGAATTTCGACATAGACATGCTGCATACCTAGCTCCTGCATCTTCGCCACCCAGGCGCGGGTGCGCTCTACAGGCACAGCGGCATCCTCGTCTCCCTGCAGAACGAAAATGGGCAGATGCTTGATGTTATTCAGAATATTATTCATCGGCGCATCCGCTTCGGGTGCGGGCGCCGCTACTCCCAAGCCGGCGAATATGTCCGGGTACTTAGCCGCAATATGGTAGGTGCCCGCACCACCCATGGAATGGCCCCAGAGGTAGATTCGGTTTGAATCGACACTGAATTCGTCGCGCATCAACTGTAAGACATTCATGACATCTTGTTCGCTACGCTGGGCGTCCTGCATGTCATCGAGTTCTCTTGAGCCGTACCAGCCGCGGCGGATATAGCCGAGTGGCGTGACGACGATATAGCCATTCGCTTCAGCCTGATCCAGTAATCCGTGATATCCCATCAGCCAGTCGTGGCTCCTGCCCAAGCCATGCAGGGAAACGATCAGCGGGGCTGGTTGGCTGCTGTCATAGCTTGAAGGAACGAAGACGGCATAGGGAATCGATTCACCAGTGCCTGGAAATTCATAGTTTCGGTGTTGAACGCGAGGATCATCGATATGCTGCTCGTCATCGGTCTCTTGGCGATCCGCAAAACAGAGCGCGCCGGTAGAGAGGGTGAGCGCTATCAGTGCTAGCTGCAGGAGTGCTTTCATTGTTGTTTTCTCCTACCCCTAAGGGCAGCGGTTTATTGAGATGGCCTCAGAGAATAAACCAATTCCACCTTGTATATCAAAGGTGAGACAGCCTGCGGCCTGCATTTGATGGAGAACAGGGTCGCTTCTAGCGCGCAGGTAGTGGGAAGAAGTACCCTAATTAATGGATTGGCCGAATACACCGCTTTCGGCAAGCGAGCGGATCAGCGCGATGGCATCACGGTCGGTCTGTAGATAGGCAGATTTCAAGTGCTCTCCAACATCATCAGAGCCGTCTTCCTCTAGTTCGCGCCGATAGGTGAAGCGTACGAACAGGTAGCCTTGTTCCGGCTCTTCTAGGTGAGTGACACTCTCTGCGTCTATCTGGTCGTACTCTTCCATGGTCTGAGTATGAATTTTCTCGTCCGGATAGAGCATCACTCGCTCGTGAAATTTGTGCTCCCCTACCTCGATGATTCGTTCGAACTCATCCTCGGCATACTCATTGTTCGTGACCTTCAAACTACTGTTGAATGTGTCTGGGCGCCTGGCACGCAGCAACAAGCCTTCCCAGAGCTGGGTTCGCGTGAGAACTGGCAAATCCTCTTCGGTAAGATCATTGACCTGAATGATGTGTTCAAACTCTAGCAATACGTTCTCCTGCACCGTTTAACAGACTATCTGGATTAGTCTATCTGTAGGTTCCATGACTCTACTTCATCGAGCATTTCGAAGTCGGTCCAATCGAATTTAAGCGGCGTTACCGATATATACCCCTGTTGGTAGGCATAGGTGTCGGTTGTCGGGTCTTCGGAATCCACAATCATTCGTACACTCTCATAGTCTGTGGTCATGGAGTCTCTTACAGTCGGATCATAACGAGCGGTGCTCAGGTAAGAATCTCCCATTGGTCTTACGGCTACTCCATTCAGTTCGCCGGCTGGGACGTTGATAGAAATCATCGTGCCACTCGGCGCGCCAAGCCTGCGATATCGATCGACTAGATCGGCAGTGAACTTTGCGGTGATGGCGGTATTCTCACTATTGGGATCTTCCGAGACGGCGATTGCCGGGAGCCCGTGATACAAGCCCTCCATTGCTGCCCCCACCGTCCCAGACAGATGAGAAACGTTACCAACGTTTGCGCCGCGGTTTATACCAGACACGACGATATCGAAGGGCTGATCTTTTCCTAGCTCCTTTATGCCGAAGCGAACTGCATCGGCCGGTCTGCCATGAACGGCGTAGCCGAAGAAGCGACCACCTTGCTCAAAGTTGTCGACAGTT
Organism: uncultured Pseudomonadales bacterium; assembly: GCA_949430125.1. GTDB lineage: Bacteria > Pseudomonadota > Gammaproteobacteria > Pseudomonadales > Pseudohongiellaceae > UBA9145. The sequence continues at coordinate 27,140 of CASQMQ010000002.1, read as the reverse complement.
ATGGAGCCAATTGAGGATTGGCTTGAGCCGGACTGATTCACGTCCGGCGCGGAGACAACCACTTCTACACCTTGCAGCTGTGAAAGAGCTGCATGCAGCGCGTGTAGGCGCGGAGATTCGATTCCATCATCATTAGAAAGCAGTACACGATAGGATTGTGCCGACGCTAGGCACTGAAGCAGATCAAGTACAATCGCCGCCGCAAATTGAGAGAAGCGTATTGAGCTGTTTATTGGTCGCATCATCTATTCCTCGAGTATTGCCTTACTATCGCAATAAGTTGTTATGAAGTATTGTTGTCAGCGAATTGATTAGGATTGGCTAACAACACAATCGTCTATAGTACAGACTAGCCTGTACAATTTATAGCTATACACCTTTTAGGATTTACTCATGCGCGAGACAGTAAAAGTACTAGCAAAGGCTCTAGCGATCTCCATGGCGTTGGCCGCAGCGATGCCGGCGCTAGGGCAGAACGCAACCAGCAACGACCAGGGACATCGAGAATAATCTAATGATGGCGATGGCATGGAAACAGACCGCCGCCGAATTTCGCGCGCTCTACCACCAAGGCTTCAACATTGCTCGCATGCGCGTCGAGATTGCCGTGGCGCAGAGACAAGACGACTCCCTGCCACTCGCAATAATTAGTGATGTGGATGAAACCTTGTTACTGGCGAATGACTACTGGGGCTACCTCATCACTCAGGGACAAGATTTTTTCGACGATGCGTCCTGGGATCGTTGGATCGAGGAAAATCGCGCAGTCGCAAGCCCGGGGGCATTGGAGTTTCTGAATTTCTGCGAGAGAAATTCAGTTGAAATTTTCTATGTGACCAACCGTGATCAGGGCGAGACTACATTGCAGCTGGCGATTGAAAACCTGAACGCCGTTGGCTTTCCTCACGTTGACGCTGCGCACCTGAGAGTCTTACGAGAGAGTTCCAACAAGGAACTAGTGCAGCAGCAGATAAGAGAAGACTATGAAGTGGTCGCGCTGTTAGGCGACAATCTTAATGACTTTGCGCGTCGCTATTACTCCACTGATGTAGATCAGCGCATGAGTCTTATGGAACAGGACAAAGACCGTTATGGCCGCGACTATATTCTTTTTCCGAACCCTACCGACGGTCATTGGATCCGTGCAATCTTCGGTGAATCAGAGCCCGCCGCAACTGATGAGAATCGCGATATACTCAGACGCGCTGCGACACGTGCAGCCTGGGCCCCGTAGGTCCTGATACGATTTGATAACTCGGCAGACACAAACCCAAGCAATAGAATGTTCGCCATTCGCGTGGCAAACAAATTAACAGGATAGACAATGAATTCAGACGTACTCTTTAAGCCGTTCAATCACCCGAAACTACAATTACCCAATCGCATTATCATGGCGCCTATGACGAGACAGTTCTCTCCTAATGGTATACCCGATACTAATGTCGAAGAGTATTACAGAAAGCGCGCCGAAGGCGGTGTCGGGCTAATCATTACTGAAGGCACGACCGTCAACCACAGAGCCGCTTCATCGGGAGTGCAGATACCTTGTTTCCACGGTGAAGCCTTAAAAGGTTGGGGAAAAGTGGTCAAGGCGGTACATGCTGCGGGTGGCAAGATAGCACCACAGTTGTGGCACGTGGGCTCGATTCGTAAACCAGGCGAAGGGCCATATCCGGACTATCCCTCAGCGACACCTTCCGGACTGTTAGGGCCAGATAAAAAAGTATTAGAGCCGCTTTCCACGACCGAGATCGATGAACTGGTTGCAGCTTATGCCCAAGCTGCATCCGATGCAGTTCGCCTTGGGTTCGATGCCATCGAGTTACACGGTGCGCATGGCTATCTGATCGATAACTTCTTCTGGGAAGGCACCAATCAAAGAGATGACAAGTACGGAGGCTCTCTTGAAAATCGCACGCGATTCGCCGTTGAGATTATGCAGGCGATACGTGGAGAAGTAGGCGACGACTTTCCTGTGATCTTGCGCTTCTCGCAATGGAAGCAACAGGACTTCGAATCGAAACTGGCGCAGACGGCGGATGAGCTGGAGCAATTTCTGAGCCCCCTCTCCGATGCGGGGGTAGACATTTTCCATTGCAGCACGAGACGATTCTGGGAGCCAGAATTCGATGGCTCTTCGTTGAACCTAGCGGGCTGGGTTAAGAAGATAACGGGTAAGCCAACAATCAGTGTAGGCAGTGTCGGTCTAAGCGAAGAATTCGTTGCGACCTATAGTGATGGTTCTGCAGAAGTGGCAGGGATCGATGAGCTACTGAGTCGCATGGAAGACGATGAGTTTGATCTGATTGCAGTGGGCCGCGCTTTGATAGCGAATCCTGATTGGGCAAACAAAGTAAAAAACAATGACATGGATTCTATAGAGACTTTCCATAAAGAGCAGCTAACCGCACTGGTCTAGTTGCTTCGAAGTCCTGGCAATTAGTTAGAGCAAATATTCGGGATAGATTTTTAGAAAGCTACAACAAGGGGTTGAAGAAATGACGCAGTTCGCCCGATCGAAAGTAGAGCTTTTACTTATTGGTATCTTCTTTGTACTGTTGTTGGTGTCTTTATTATTATTCCTGCCGCCCTCTGTCTCCGGTTCCGCTCAGCTGTCTGAGTCTGAAGAGGCTATCGAGCGCGGCAAATATTTAGTTATAGCGGGAGGCTGCATTAGCTGCCACCGTGGCGAAGACGAGGAGGAATCGTTTGCCGGAGGCCTCGCGCTAGTGTCAGATTTCGGTACGTTCTATGCGCCAAATATAACACCTGATATGGAGACCGGGATTGGTAGTTGGGAAGCCAAGGATTTTCTGCTCGCTTTACAGCACGGCCGTAAGCCTGGCGGTGGCTTTTACTATCCCGCGTTCCCGTATCGCGCTTATGCAGGTCTGCGCGACGAAGATGTTCTGGATATCGGTTCCTACCTTATGAGTCTAGAGCCGCAAAGGAATGCGGTCTCAGAAGCAGAAACACCAGTCTGGCTAAACCGTTGGGCAATGGTCGGATGGAATCTATTGGCAGACATAAGCGAAGCTGATACTGAAACCTTCGATGATGAATTAGTTGCGCGAGGTGCGTATATTGCGCGCAATCTTGGACATTGCAGCGAGTGCCATACGCCGAGAAATGCAGTAGGAATTCTCGATGCTAACAGAGAATTTGCAGGCGCGACCCTTGGTGAAGAAGTTATCGAAGCGATCGACGCTGAAGCGCTAAGCGAGTGGACCACGAATAATTTTGATCTATTCATGTTGATAGGAATGAAGCCAGATGGTGAATTTGCTGGCGGCGACATGAACGATGTTATAGAGCACAATACCAGCAAGATAAGTGATGAGGATAGAGACGCGTTAGCGGCATTCTTTACGCGGCACAATCAATCCGAGTAATCTCTGCTGAGTATTCAGGCACAAAAAAGGCAGCCTAGGCTGCCTTTTTAATTTCCTACAACGGAACTAGTTAGTCGTTGTCTACTCTGAAGTCATCGTGACAGTTTCCACAACTACCACCGAGTCCTCGGAATGCACCTAGGGTCGCAGCCATGTCACCGCCGGCAGCGACTTCCGCAAAAGTATTAGCACCCTCGAGTAATGCCTGAGCCTTCGCGGCGAATTCGGCAGGGTTTTCCCAAATCACGTCTAGTGCTTCGGTTTCAACGTCGAAATCGCGCGTGTCCATAGCAGCGAACAAATCAGGAATCATTGGCGCAAGAGCGGCTATGTTATGCGCATTCTTTTCTGCGAGCTCTGCATCGAAGGGCGCGCCCTGTGCCATACCGGCGATCGGAAGTAGGTTGAATAAAAGCAGTTTGAACACAGACTGACGCGTTTCGGCGGCCCCTGCTGCTCTTTGTGCTGGTGTAGGTTCATCTTGAGCAGACGCTGTAAACAGCGTGCCCGAAACAAGCATCGCTAAAGCAGAAACTAGCACAAGTATTTTTTTTATCATTTTTATCTCCGATCCCTTATAGGATATTATTAGTTAAATTAATTCGTTTAGTCGAGTGGTTGACTACAGTATCCTAGGTTCGCTTTCTGCGAGGCTAGAGTGGCAGACTATATTACAAGTAATTCGTAATTGTCACTGCCATCGGCGAATCCTTTATATGCTCGACTTTCTTGATGCTATATGTTTGTATGCTGATAAAATCCCCGCTGGACAGCTACCTTAAAGCGGTTCACTTAATCTGCAACATAGCCCGGTCCGTGAAGAATTTTCCCGGGGTGCCGCCCAGTGTGTTTGCCTTCTTCAACCACTAATTCACCGTTGACCAAAACATATTTCATGCCTATCGCGTATTGGTGGGGGTCTTCGAAAGTAGCCATATCTTTTACTTCATCTGAATTGAAGATCGCTATGTCAGCGAAGTAGCCCTCGACCAATAACCCGCGGCCCCGAATGCCGAGTCGCTGTGCCGACATACTGCTCATCTTCCGCACTGCTTCTTCCAAAGAGATGATGCCGCGCTCTCGCACATAGTAACCAAGAACTCGCGCAAAAGTGCCGTACTGACGTGGATGTGGCGCGCCTACTCCAAATACTGACAGAGGACCATCGGAACCGATAGCAGCCGCGGGATGACGCATTATGCGATCTACATCCTCCGGGCCGATAGCGTGATAGACAGCAGTTGCTCCACCAGCTCTTACGATATCCATCACGACGTCCGCAGCATTTTCTGGTGTTGGACTCATTCCACGTTCCTCAGCTAGCTGGGCGAGATTCTTTCCTTCCATAGAACGATCGCGAGGATTACGTGAAATCGACACATTTTCCGGGTCGCCGCCACCACGGTCATATAGAATTTTGTCGATTATTGCGGCCTTTACTGTGCCACGCGTCTCGGGGCTATTGATGCGAGCTATCATCCGCTCCTCGCCACCTTCTTGTGCCCATTGCGGTATGAGTGCAGTAATACCAGTTTGTGATGCGGTGTAAGGATACTGGTCTATGGTTACATCGATGCCTCTCGCTCTCGCCTCGTCGACCATTCGGAGGCTGTCGAGAGATGCCCCCCAGTTCCCAACGCCAATTACTTTGTGATGCGTAATTTGTACGGGGATATTTGCCTGCTCACCAATCTCTATGGTCTCTGCAATCGAGTCGAGAAGTTGTGCGGCTTCTTCGCGCATATGAGATATATATATGCCGTTATATTGGGCGGCGATCTTCGATAACTCCACGACCTCGGCAGTGGGAGTAAAACTACCAGGGACATAAAAAAGGCCCGTAGATATTCCAAGCGCACCTTGCTCCATCGCCGTGGCGACCATGTCTTTCATACGCTGTAATTCGGTCGAGCTCGCCACCCGATCATCTTCGCCAATAACTATCCTACGGATGGTTCCCTGGCCGACGAACACGGCCCAGTTGGGACTTATCTGTTTCTCTTCGATAGCTCGGTAGTGCTCATCGATTGGGTAAGGCGAGGAGCCGTCGTTACCTTCGGTGAGCGTGGTGATACCCTGCAATAGTGAGCTCTCTGCGTTAGGGACGTCGAAGATGCCACGTAGGGCGTGAGTGTGAGGATCGATAAATCCGGGAGAGACGACTAGGCCGCTGGCATCGATCACTTGGCTTGCCGTGGAGTTGGATAGATCACCAATCGAGACGATACGCTCTCCACGTATGCCAACGTCTGCTTCATACCAAGGGTTACCCGAGCCATCGATGATATGCCCCCCTTGAACGAGGACGTCAAAATTTTGCTGTGCAGAGCTCGTGCTCGTAGTTAGAAAACTTATTAGAAATACGATCTTCCTGAATATCATAACAAAATTCCTATTGTTATTTTCTCAAACTACCAAATACGGACGCGCTCTTCTGGCGGTAAATATAAGGCATCTTCGGGCTGAACCTCGAAGGCCTCGTACCATTCATCGAAGTTTCTCACTACGCCATTGACGCGAAATTCCTGAGGCGAATGGGGGTCCGATGTAAGCTGCTGAATTAATGCATCTTCTCGATACTTGCCACGCCAGACTTGTGCCCAGGATAGAAAGAATCGTTGATCGCCAGTCAGGTCATCGATAACCGGCGCCTCTTCACCATTCAATGCCATCTTGTAGGCACGATAAGCTATGGAGAGGCCCCCTACATCCCCGATGTTTTCACCTAAGGTAAAATTGCCGTCGATAAAGTAGCCGGGTACGGGCTCGAACTGATCGTACTGTGCCGCTAGGGCCATTGTTAGTACATCAAAATTGGCGCGGTCTTCGTCCGTCCACCAATCGCGTTGCACGCCCAGAGCGTCCGACTTTGATCCCTGGTCGTCGAAGCCATGGCCCATCTCGTGGCCGATGACAGCGCCGATGCCTCCATAGTTTACGGCTAAGTCTGCAGCCGGATCGAAGAATGGCGGTTGCAAGATGCCAGCGGGAAACACGATCTCGTTAAACGAAGATCTGTAGTAAGCATTCACTGTTTGTGGGGTCATACCCCATTCCTCTCGGTCGGTCGGCTTACCGAGACGGCTTAAACTATCTTCATAATTGAATTCGCGAACGCTCTGCGCATTGGCGAACAGATCGCTGCGTGATATCTGGATCGCGGACAGGTCGGTCCATTCATCTGGATAGGCGATCTTGGGGCGGAAGGTGCTGAGCTTCTCGCTTGCCTCTTCTTTGGTCTGGACACCCATCCAATCGAGTTCCTCAATACTCTGTCCCAGAGCGGTTCGCAAATTTTCGACTAGATCTACCATTTGCTGTTTAGCAGATTCAGAGAAATGACGTTCTACATAGACCTGGCCGACTGCCTCGCCAAGGCTGCTACTTGCACCGACTCGGGCGACGCCGCGCTCCCAGCGTTCTCGCTGTTCAGGCACTCCATTCAATACTGTTGAGTAGAAGTGAAAGTTCTCACGATCGATCTCTTCAGATAGCACGCCGGCATTGTTGGAAATGAAGTGATACGTCATATAGCTATTCCAATCGGCTACGGAGATTTCCGCGATCAAATCGATAATCGGGACCGTGGCGCTGGGATAGGAAACATTAAGATCTGCGAACTCCGGAACTCCCGCTGCTGAGAAGTAGCTGCCCCAATCGAAGTTTGGATAGGAGGTGAGAAATTCGTCGTAGCTCATAGGATTGTAGGTTAGGTCGCGATTACGACGATCCGCTCTCGGCCAGAGGTGCTCGGCAATTTGTGTTTCAATTTCCAAAACCTTAGTGGCCTTGGCGGCGCTGTTCGTAATATCCGCGAAATCTAGGATGCGTTCGATATGTGCAACGTATTCTTCTCGTACGTTCAGGAATCGCTCAGTGTCCTGTAAATAGTAGTCGCGGTCAGGCAAGCCAATGCCGCCTACTGAAATATTGAGTTGATGTCGATCTGGATCACTACGGTCAGTACCAATACTAAAACTGATAGGGCTAGCTGTGGTATCTATTCTCTCGCGCCCAAATGCACTAACTAATTCTTCTGCAGTATCTACCTGTGCGAGGCGTGATAGCCCGGGTCGCAGAGGACTGATGCCGAGCTCGTTCAGTGTTTCGGAATTCATATAACTGAGATAGTAGTCGCTCACCTTCTGTTCCATCGAATCCTGAGTGGGTTCGATTGCTGTTAGGTCGTTGATGATCGTTCTGACTCTTGCGTCGGATCGATCGGTGAGCTCGTTGAATGAGCCGTGGCGGCGTCTATCAGCGGGTAACTCATAGGTGTCGAGCCAATCACCATTGGCGAAACGGAAAAAATCATCTCCCGGGGGCGTGCTCAAATCTTGATGGGAAAGGTCGATGCCGAAGCTCCCGAGTTCTGGTGTCAATGCTGCAATAGAAGCAATTCCAGCAGGAGAGTTATCCTGAGAGCCACTTTGCGTGGGATCGACTACATTCTCCTCGGCTCCGCAGGCAGCCAATAATGCAAAAGAAGTAACGAGTAAGAACCTAATAGATGACGGCATTTTGAATCTCCGGTACATGCGCAGCGACTATACAATTGCTGGAATTTTCATAATAAGAATGAGTATACCTGAATTAAAAAAAGGGAAGTTGCAGATAAATCCAGAAAAAGTCCTACTCTTATATTTGCCAGAAGATGTGGGTAAGATGAAGCGCTATCGACGTCAGCGATTCTCATGGGAGGCATCAAGGTTTGTAGAAGAGAGGGAGTTTTTGTAGCCGCTGCAAGCACAGCGTTACATTAGTTGCTCTAATTCTCACCACCCCGATGCAATCGATCTTTATGAAAAATGAAATCGCCAAAGCTAATGTGTCATGGCTAGCCGTAATGATCATGTTGTTCGGCCTTCTGTTGTTAGCTAGCCACAGCAATGAGTTACTCAAGCAAACGGTAATAGGCCCAGGCAGCAGCGCTGATCTCGGTATGGCGGCGGATTGCAGAGCGGACGAGTTAGAAGAAGAACAACTCTCTCTTGAAGAATGTCAGCTGATGGTGAGCAATGTGCGTATCATCTTGAGTTCGAGTCCCCGGTGGTATCGCTCGTATCAATTAACGCTCTCGAGCTTAGGGGTAGCGGCGACACTATTTTCTCTAGTAATAGCCTTTGGCCTGATAAACAGACAGAGTCCTGCTCTGCGCTTGGCGATACTGAGCACTGCATTGCTTCTCATCATCGATGTCGCGGGTTTCGTTGCCGCTGTTAATACCGGGCCATTGCTGCGTGCGCAATATCTATGGTCGCTGTTGCTTTGGATCTGCATCCATCTGTGTATGTTAGTCGCTGTCATTCGGTTTGGACAGCAAGGCGACATGGATAGCTGATGTCGGAAACTAGGAATCCAGCGAAGCCTGAAAGTGAGAATCTGCCGCGGCTGGTGGTGCTTCTACATTGGTTGCTGGCAGCTTCTGTCTTTTTTCTATTTGTTTCGAGTTGGTGGATGTTGTCCTTACCACTTCCCTCCGAAGAATTTACTTACCGTGAACTGCCGTTTCAACTGCACAAGAATATCGGTATCACTCTGTTTGTTGCCGTAATCACGATGACCGCAATGCGTGTCAGATCGCTGCTGCGAGAGGCGAGCTCGTCTCAAGGTTGGTTGCAGCGTTTGGCAGTGGCGGATCATATATTGCTGTATACGCTGCTGATGGTTTGCTGTCTTAGTGGCTACATGTCATCTTCCTACAGCGGTTGGACTACTACTGTATGGTGGCTTGTCGACATTCCAGCATGGAGCGCCGAGAATGATGATCTCAACATCCTGTTCTCCGAGGCTCATCTATGGAGTTGTTGGGTATTGTTAGGTTTGCTTCTGCTGCACATCGGCGCCGCGATCTATCATGGAATTGGTAACGATGGTGCAATCGACAAAATTTTTCGGCTGCGATAACTCAGACTTTTAACTAAGAATTTCAAAATTACACAAACTGAGAAAAAAGAATGGAAGAGATTCAAACTTTTGTAACCCATCTTGAGTGTAGCTACACGGGCAAGCTCTATCCGCCCGATCAACTGCACGGGCTGTCGGAAGCGGGTAAGCCACTTTTGGTCAAATACGATCTGGATGCTCTGGGGAAAGCGTTAGAGAAAGAAGACCTCGAGGGAAGGCTGCCTGAGTTTTGGCGCTACCGCGAATTTTTGCCGGTTCGTAAGGCGAGCAACATCGTTCGGCTCGGCGAATTGATGACCCCCATTTTACCGGCTGAGAAATTGCAGAACGAGTATGGCTGCGGCGAGATCCTCATCAAGGACGAGGGGCGCTTGCCAACTGGTTCGTTTAAGGCGAGAGGCTTGGCACTTGCCGTCGCGATGGCTAAGGAGTTGGGCGTTACGCGGATGGCGATGCCCACTAACGGCAATGCCGGCGCCGCACTCGCTGCGTATTGTTCCGCTGCAGACATAGAGGCCTATGTTTTCTGCCCTGAAGATACGCCTAAGGTAAATATCGCAGAGATCGCCTTCCAGGGTGGCAAAACATTCCTCGCCAACGGCTATATCAATGACTGCGGCCGCATCGTTGGCGAAGGCAAAGAGATCATGAATTGGTTCGATGCCTCCACCCTGAAAGAGCCTTATCGCATAGAGGGCAAGAAGACGATGGGATTAGAGCTGGCAGAGCAATTAGACTGGAATGTACCCGATGTCATTCTGTATCCGACAGGTGGAGGTACAGGTTTGATTGGTATGTGGAAGGCCTTCAATGAGCTTGAAGCTATCGGATGGATAGGCTCTAAGCGGCCACGTATGGTGGCGGTGCAGGCCGAGGGCTGCGCGCCTATCGTGAAGGCGTTCGACGAAGGAACGCGCCACGCTCAGCCGTGGGTCGATGCACATACCATCGCATCGGGCATTCGTGTGCCAGTGGCGGTCGGAGACTTCCTGATTCTAGATGCGGTTCGTGAGAGCAATGGCTTCGCCGTCGCGGTTAGCGATGAGTCTATAATTGAAGCGCATCAGGAGTGTGCGCGCAAGGAAGGAATTCTACTCTGTCCTGAGGGTGCGGCGACGCTCGCTGCGCTGAAACAGGAGCTGGTTAGTGGCCGCATTAAAGCGGACGAGCAGGTGATGCTATTTAACTGCGCCACGGGACTAAAGTACCCGATGCCGTCTACTCATCATAAGATCGATCTCGGACAACCGATTGATTATGACTTGATAAGGGATTGCTAACACACACAATGGATTTATCGAATGGCATAGAATTCGAATTGCTATCTGTGAGTTCAAGTTAATACGAGAGGATACGGTGTGAGCACAGTAGAGAACAAGAAGGGAATCGATCTTTATACGTGGAATACGCCGAATGGGCGCAAGGTATCGATCATGTTAGAAGAGGTTGGCTTGCCTTATCGTGTTTTTCCCATCGATATCACGAAGGGCGATCAGCTCCAGCCGAATTTTTTGCAGCTTAGTCCTAACAATAAAATTCCCGCGATTGTTGATCATGATGCAGGAATTCACCTAATGGAGTCAGGTGCAATTTTAATGTACTTGGCGAACAAGACCGGAAAGCTTCTAAGCCCAATTGGCGACAAGTACTGGGAACAGATGGAATGGCTAATGCTACAGATGGGCTCAATTGGCCCGATGCTGGGGCAGACGCATCATTTCGTAAAATTTAATTCAGGTAAGTCGCCTTATGCAGAAGAGCGCTACAGTAAAGAGAATGCACGCCTCTATCAGGTATTAGAGAATAGGCTGCAGGACAGGGAGTTTGTTTGCGGTGAGTATTCGATAGTCGACATCGCAACTTGGCCATGGATATCACGCTTCGAGTTTCAGCAGATGAACCTATCCGACTACCCTAACCTGAAGCGCTGGTATCTAAATATAGCGGGCCGGCCAGCGGTCCAGAAGGGCTATGGTGTGCCGGATGTATTGGAAGTGCCATTGCCTGAGTAGGCAGCGTAGAGATAAAGCACCACGAGAGTTAGGTTTAACGCCTAACGCCTAACGCCTAACGTCCTAACTCCTAACTCCCGTGAATAGAGTGCCTAGTCGACAATGCTGTCGTAGATGATATCGCGGGATACATTTCTCATATTCACAGCTCCTGGGCGTCTCGCACCCTGCGCCTGAATCATGCCAATCAAGAACATATCCTCAACCGGATCCACCCAGAACCAAGTGCCGGCAGCGCCAGCCCAGTAGTAGGTGCCCGGGCTAGCCGGTGTATTAGCTTTTTTGGGGTCGTAGATAACCGCGAAGTCGACGCCGAAACCTTGGCCAGCCTGACCTTCACTCGTAGCGCTGCCGCGCAGGTTTAACTCATCTTGTAAGCTATTGGTACGCATTATCCGCACAGACTCAGGCGAAAGTATCTGCTGGCCATCTAGTTCACCTTCGTTAACTAGCATCTGCAGAAAACGTGCATAGTCATGCGTGGATGAAACGAGTCCACCGCCGCCAGACTCTAATCGTTCTGGATCGAGATAGCTGGGCCTATCAGTACGATGCGGTCTCTGTACGAGACGATTGCGTTCGGAATCCCAATTGTGAACCTCGGCGAAGCGGTTGACGTCTTCGGCTTTCACATAGAAACCCGTATCAGTCATGTCCAGAGGCGCAAAGATATTCTGCTGCAGGAATTCGCCGAAGCTGAACCCTGAAAGCTTCTGCACAATGTAGCCTTGAATGTCTACGGCGATCGAATACGACCACTGCTCGCCGGGTTGGAACAGCAGGGGTATATCGGCAACTTTCTCGATAAGGTCGTCGAGGTCTGAAGAGGCAAGTACTTGTGTGTCGCGAAACTTGTTGTTGATAGGGTCGCTACCGGCTAGGCCGTAACCGAATCCTGCCGAGTGGTTAAGCAGTTCGCGCATGTTTGGTTCACGCGCAGCCGAGACCAATTCCATTTCGCCTTCGTCGTTATAGCTACGCATGATGCGCAGGTTCGCCAATTCTGGAACATGCTTGCTAACTGGGTCATCGAAATCCCAGAGGCCTTTTTCGTGGAGTATCATTAATGCAACGCCGGTCACTGGTTTGGACATTGAATAAATCCGAAATAATGAATCCATCTGCATTGAAGCTTGATCATCGACTCTGGCAAGGCCAGTGGTCTCGAAGGTGGCAACTTCACCATCTTTAGCAAGTATCCAAACCATACCTGCCACGTCTTGATCGGCGACGATCTTTTCCATAGCGGCGTCTAAAGCCTGGATCCCTTCATCAGTAAAGCCTGCAGCGACAGCACCTGCCTCGGCTTGTGGCCAGGACGAGTCCGCCTGAACACCGGTGGAAAGGGTAAGGCTGACAGCAATCGTCAATAGTGATTTGTGCCAGTTGTTTAGCATGAACCTAGTCATTTTCAGCTCTCCGCTTATTCTTAGTAGTGTAATTTTGTCCAGCTTGGCGGAATCAACTATATCTGTATGAAACTAGGCTCGTATAGAAAGGCATAGACAAAAAAACCGCGCAAAGGGCTGATAGTAACTCTCTTTCGCGGTCATTGGCTAGTGGCTGCGAATGCTGAAAGCCAGCAGCTAGTTGACGTTGGATTGAATTGGCGCAGAGCTTTAGCGCAGCACGCCATCGTTTGTGTCATAGGCAATGTAGATAGTAAATTCACCGCTGGGTTGGGTCAGCTGCTCAGCTATCGAGATGTTCTCAATGCTAGCGAATATTGTGCTCTCCAGAGCGGGCAATGAAGCTGGGTTGTCATTCCATGTCTGGTAACCGCTGTCGTTCATCGCGTAGAACACATCCCGATAGACAATGGCACAGTAAATTATGAGTGGACTCCAGACGATCCTTCTACCTGCACCGATAGGATCACCGCGATAGTGCCGATGACGAAGATCACGAGTCAGCTTTATGAGTATGCTTGCCACGAAGGTAACTACGGAATGCAGAATATTTTACGTGGCTAGCGTATTGCCGAAAAAACGGCACAGGAATCTGGCGCCAACTAAGCGCTCTATTTTGATTTTTAAAACGGCCCTGCGGGGCTGTTTTTATTTCCTCCTCCTTTGTCACAGTTGCACGATTAGGTTTCGTGTTGTGCTCCTCTTGTATTAATTTTTTTTACTGGCGTTTTGCCCAATGAGTTGACTTTCGGTCATTCTCAAAATACTGTATATATATACAGTATAAATGCTAATCCATCATGAATCGAAATCATCCAATAGCACGCAACCGGGCATCTTTAGCGGAGGCAGGCGCGACTCTTAGCTCCTGCAATAAAGGCAGGGCCGCTACGACTAGCCCCGCAGCAGTGCAGGCCTATGCAGAACTGCACTGCATTTCCAACTTCACATTCCTACGTGGAGCCTCGTTTCCTGAAGAGTTGGTAGAGCGAGCCGAGGCGCTTGGATACAGCGCCATTGCTATTACCGATGAATGTTCGCTGTCCGGTGTGGTAAAGGCGCATATGGCCGCTAAAGAGCGGCGCATCAAATTGATCATTGGTAGTGAGTTCGTGTTGCAGGATGCAGCGACTGAAGCTTTACAAAATGAAAAGACGATTCGAAAAAATCGCGATGCATTGAACAATGGAATGCGAATCGTGCTGCTCGCGCTCAATCGAAAAGGCTATGGCGAACTCAGTCACCTAATAAGCTGTGCGCGTCTACAAGCGAATAAGGGTGAGTATCGAGTCGATAGCGAGCTATTGCGGGAAAAATTTCCTAACGATTGCGCGCTTTTGTGGATACCTAATCTTAAGCAGCCAGGTGCATGCATTGAATCGCAGGCAGCCTATCTGCGAGTACTAGCTGCAGGTAATTTATGGATTGCTGCGGAGCTTCTTCTTAACGGACACGACCGACTAAAATTAAAGCGATTGCAAAAGCTGGGGAAAAGCTTTGATATCCCCGTGTGCGCAGCAGGCGGCGTCTATATGCACGAGGCCGGTCGGCGCATCGTGCAAGATACATTGACGGCAATACGCTTAAGTCAGCCACTGACCGAAATTGGCTTCGCGGCAGAGCCAAATTCACAGAGGCACCTACGTTCCATCGAGCAACTTAAGAAACTATATCCAGTACAGCTCCTCGAAGAGACCCTCAACATCGCTAATCGCTGCGATTTCTCTCTCGATGAGCTTCGCTACGAATACCCATCCGAACTCGTGCCGAAAGAATATACGGCTCACTCTTGGTTATGGCAGTTAACTAGAGAAGGGATTAAGAAGCGTTGGCCGCAGGGAATATCGGAGAAAAATCAAAAAATTATCGAACATGAAATGAGGCTAATAAAGCAGCTGTCGTATGAACATTTCTTTCTCACGGTGCATGAGATCGTCTGCTTCGCTGTTGATCAAAATATTTATTGTCAGGGCCGTGGCTCTGCCGCCAATTCTATAGTCTGTTACTGCCTTGGGATAACACAAGTGAGTCCCGATCATACGGAGTTGCTGTTCGAACGTTTTCTCTCCACCGAGCGCTCTGAGCCACCAGACATTGATGTGGATTTTGAGAATAGCCGCCGCGAAGAAGTGATTCAGCACATCTATCAAAAGTATGGACGCCATCGCACGGCGATTGCAGCCACAGTCATTACCTATCGCTCTCGGAGCGCGGTACGTGATGTGGGCAAGGCATTGGGTCTTGATGATGAGCTTATCAATCGTCTTGCTAAGGCGATCTTCTGGTGGGGAAGCGATTTAGAAGAACAGCTATCGGATTCGGGCATCGACTATACCGAACCAAAGATTAAGACCCTCATAACTCTCGCCGAGTCTCTGATGGGTTTTCCCCGCCACCTTTCTCAACACGTCGGGGGTTTCGTTATTAGTCAGGGTGACTTGACGCATCTGGTTCCTATCGAAAATGCAGCCATGGCTGATCGAACTATTATTCAATGGGATAAAGACGACTTGAAATCCTTAGGCCTACTTAAAGTTGATGTGCTCGCGCTGGGTATGTTGAGCGCGATTCACAAGGCGATAGATTTGGTGAATAGCTACGCCATCGAGGAAATAGGTATGAATAGCATCTCTGTGAAAGAGGACTCGAAAGTCTACGACATGATCTGTGAGGCCGATACGGTTGGCGTTTTTCAGATTGAGTCTCGCGCGCAGATGAGCATGTTACCAAGACTAAAGCCTCGCAGTTATTATGACCTGGTTATTCAAATTGCGATCGTTAGGCCCGGGCCTATTCAGGGAGATATGGTGCACCCCTATCTGGAGCGACGTAAGAACCCTAGCAAGATCAAATACGAGAGCGAGGCAGTGAGACAGACGCTGGAGCGCACTCTGGGAGTACCGATTTTTCAAGAGCAGATCATGAAGCTTGCCATGGTGGCCGCTGGGTTCTCAGCGGGCGAAGCCGATCAGCTACGACGCGCGATGGCAGCTTGGAAGAAGAAAGGAGGCCTCGAGCCGTTTCGAGATAGGTTGGTTTCCGGTATGGGGGACCGCGGCTACAGCGAAGAATTTGCCTTGCGCATCTATAGTCAGATTAAGGGCTTCGGTGACTATGGGTTTCCAGAATCGCACTCGGCCAGTTTTGCGCTGCTCGCCTATGTTTCTTCCTGGTTGAAGTGTTATCACCCCGCCGCGTTTTGCTGCGCTCTGCTTAATAGTCAACCTATGGGTTTCTACCTGCCTGCCCAGTTGATACAGGATGCTCGTCGTCATGGTGTAGTGGTTCTGGCAGTCGATGTGAATGAAAGTTATTATGACTCGACTCTGGAATTCGGGGGAAATATGTTTGATAAACCTTCTCTGCGTTTAGGTTTCTCTCTGGTAAAAGGTCTGTCTGTACTAGGAGCCGAATCTATCTGTCTGGCGCGGAGCTCGGGCCGATTTACATCGGTGCAAGATCTGCTGACAAGAGCCGCATTGAACAAGAAAGACAGTGAAAGCCTTGCGGCAGCTGACGCACTGAAAGTACTGAGTGGCGATAGACATCGAGCTTTCTGGACTGTGGCTGGAGCGGATAAGCCTCTGCCCTTTTTCGAGAGCCAGTCAGGTCGTCAGGCGCTCACAATAGAGCAAAGTGATTTTGGTGTAGATGTACTACTGCCCGTTCCGTCCGAAGCCAATAATATAATGGCGGACTATGTTAGCACCGGATTTACCCTGCGCAGACATCCTGTGGCCTTGCTGCGCCGACACCTCGATTTGTACAAGGTAACGAGCGCCAATGGCCTTGTGTCGAGACAGAACGAAAGCTTTATCAAGGCGGTGGGTATAGTTACCAGTAGACAGCGGCCACAGACAGCGGCAGGGGTTACTTTCTTAACTTTAGAAGACGAGAGTGGTTTCGTTAACGTAGTTGTCTGGCCAAGCCTAGGAGAGAAACAGCGGCCTATTGTAAGAAGGGCGGTGCTAATAGGTGTAGTAGGTCATGTACAGAAGAGCGATGGAGTAATTCATCTCATTGCGAGAGAGTTGGTCGACCTTAGCCAGTGGCTAGGCGCGATGAATTTGTCGTCACGAGACTTTATCTAGCCCTCTCTGATAAAAGCAAATTACCTATGCAAATAAACCATGTAGGAACCAATTCCTTTTGCCAATTCTCTCACGGTATATCCAGAGTCTGCTGCCACTATGTTCTCTAGCAACATAGTAATCGCGACACACATCGATTCCTGACCACCAACGGGTCTCTATTCGTTCGGGTCCACTTACGATGGCGATAGGCTTGCGATAGAAAAGCCTGCCCTTATTAATATTGAGTTGCTTAGGTTCCTGCAGTAACCACAGGGGCCTAGGGTTTGCACAAACTTCTGTAGATATAGCTACAGGACCTCCTTGATTCGGATTCTCTTTGTAGTCGAGCTGCAAGCTCGCATATTCTGGACAATGCTGAGTTGCGTTACTAACACTCTTTACATGATTCTCGCCGAGTCTAGCCTGTAGCTGCTCCATAAATTGATTAAGATTACTGTCATTATAAGGCTTCAAACGTGACGCTTCATTTTCTAAAAAAGATTCGCTCTTAGCAAAGAAGGCGTCAAATTTTCTAACCTCGATCTTGATAGCGACTATCGGAGCTGGAATAGATAATCTACCGAAATGAGTTTCCAGTAATAGCGTGAGATGTTGCTGTGAACGACTTGCCATGCGCAATCCGATATTAATTACGGTGCTATCGCGCTTCTCATGTAACAAGGATAAAGCTAGGCTGTTAGTGCTGAGGTCTCTTCGTCGCAGGAAATCGCAAAGTTGCGCCAATAACTCATCGGCAATTGGTAATAGTCGGTCGAGGTTTTCAATCTCGTAAGGTAGATCATAAGATGCAGCGAATGCAGGTGGAGGAATATAATTGTGCGTTGGCTCAGCTGCTATTCCTAGCGCCATATTTAGTTGATTGACGAAGTTGCTGCCAAAGCGTTTTCGTAGACCATCGCTAGGTAGACGCCAAATGTCCCTTAAATGACGAATTCCCATGTTAAGAAGTCGCCGACGTTGTTCCTTGTTTAGGTCTAGTACATCTGTAGAAAGTTGTCCTAGTGCTGAGCGTAAATTTTCTTGTCGATAGACCAGCACATTGTTTCCGGATCTGGCTAGCAATAAGCTGCCGCTGACAGTAGGGCTGGCCGCATAAAAGAAATCATCTGCTAAATTCCACTGTTGTAGTTGTCTCTCTATGAGTCTTTGCAACTTTTGATGAATAACATCGATGCCAGAAAAATATTTCAAGCTACTGCGTATCTCGCAGATTAATGCCTGAGGATGAAAGCTCACTGTGGAGCTAACACTTTGCATGTGGCCGGCTAGTTGGTCGAGATATTTCTTCTGTTGTGTTGAGTCTAGCTCCCTAAGCTGAGGAAGATAGAGCGCATACCATAGGTTTTTAGACCTGCTGCGCTTTGCGATGGGTTTGGCGCTCGCCTCATCCGTCGCAGTCTTGGAGGGCCGCGCCTTCGCTACGTTTTTGGGTCGTGCGGGAAGTTGGATAATCTGAGCGCCAGAATCAGGCGCTATGCAGGGCAGAGGAAGCTGTGCCTCGCTGTCTGGATCTTTCAAGGCATTGCTCCAGACAGGTCAGGCCTGTTGGTAGAGGTTAATATTCGCGCTTAGTGAGCGGAAATTACCCCTAGCCTTAATAACGGTCACTTCAGACTCATTAAAACCCGCATTTTCGGAGTAAGAGTCCTGTATTTTAAGGCGTAATGGCGATGGTGAGTGCTCACTATCATGATGCTTAAATAATACCCCTAGAGTGTCTCCTGTGTCTGCTGCAAGCTGTAGGCGGCGCAATACTTTAGTCGGTAGCCAGTTCTGCCAGGCCAATACCAGGCCGCAATTTTCGGTCTGCAGGGCCTTTTCCATACTCCATAAAGCGTCCTTACAAGAAGTGTCTAGTTTGACCACCAGCACCTGGTCGGTATTAATTCCCGCCTGTACCAAGGCAGGTGCATAAAGCAGATAAGGGGGTGATATCCACAGAATCCATTTCCCTTGTTCAACGATTGAACGCATAAGCGGAATCAAAAGCTGTAACTCGCCCATGCCCCAGTGAGGAGTGATGACCTCCATTAGGCCTTTCTCGGGCCACCCGCGTCCGGGAAGGATTGCATCCAGCTGTGTAAAACCAGTGCTTCGACCATGGATACCCTGACCGGCCATATCGCAGCCGCGCCATAGCTTTGGATTGCTTTGTATTAGCTCATCTATGTCGCTAGAGCCCGCACCATGAAAAGTATCTGCCTGTGCTGACTGGTATTGGTTCTGATATGGCAACTGCGTGTCTGGGTGGTTTTGAATAGTAGTCATTATCGGCTCAACCTAAATAGTACTGGATGGATATACAGTATTATAGGCAGCAATTTCTTAAGTGCAATAGAAACTTTGAACTTTCGATAATCGAACGGAGGTTTCATCGCTAATCAATTGTTTTTTCGGAGAATTAAAGATTCGAAGATAATAGACGTTAAAGTTCTTGAGCGTTAAAAGGCATGGAGATAAATATGAGTAAAAAGCCAGATATGGTTATGGTTGTTATCACCCTATTCGTAGTGGGCGTGCTGGCTAGCGGCGTTGCTCAAAGCGCATTGCTATAGAAATTGATCAGATAAATAGATGCTACTGCGATAGCGGCATCTAAGCTGAGCAATACCAGTTATAAGATAATAAAAAAGGAAGATGGGCCAAGGATAGCCCGTTATCAGTATTCCGTCCTACGTAGTATCAGGGCGGTATATATGTCTCTCGGTGGCAACCGCGTCCAATCGGACATCCCAGCTTTCCACAGGGAAAGAATCGACTAACTGACTCTCGTGTGCGAGGCCCACAAGCATCGGGCTGCTGCGGCGATTAAAGATCTTGAAACTGAAAGTACGATCATAAAAGCCTTTACCCATTCCCAGTCGAAAACAATCCTTACTAAACCCAACTAGCGGCACGAAAACCACATCGAAATTGGTTGGAGAAATGATCTCGGATGCCGATGGTTCTGCTATTCCCCATTTATTTGGTACCAATTCAGTGTTGGCGTCATAAGGGGCGAAAGAAACGAACTCGGGATTATCTTGCTGAATGATTGGGAGGAAACAGGATTTCCCCTCGCTTAGAGCTAGGTCGAGCAGCATGCGTGGGTCGATCTCGCCGTCTGCAACCTGATAGAACGCGATACGCTGGGCGACACGGAAGAAGTCCTGATTTCCGAGTATGTCGAACAAGGAGGCCGCGGCGGTCTTTTGTTGCTCAGGGCTCAGCTCCTGACGCTTTTCGCGGAGAGAAGAACGCAGTGTGTCGCGTGTATCAGGCATATAAGATTGATAACGAATTAGGATTAAAAATTGTCAAGCCCCCCGGAACACCGCTACCAAATTTGCCCTGAACCCAAAGGTTCAGGTGGTGGCTCCCGCGATGTATAAGGCTTTCCGACTAGCGGACATGCACAACAACATCTGTCGAGTTGCCTCCGGTGATAAAGATATCGGCTCAAGAACAAGTATTGATTGGCAAATGCTCTAGGGAACTATCGCGTTAAGTATATATCGGGGGTTAACAATAAGGAAAGAGGGCAGAAACCTCTGTCTGTTAGGCTAGGTCGTTGCTGCATCGCCCGCAGAGGCAGGCCATTTCTTGAAAGACAGATGTTTGCGCTAAATCTCTAGCTGACGACTATGGGCTATAGCTGAGTCGATCTTGGCTTCTATGCCCTGCACCTGCTGTGCCGTGGAATGGCGGGTTTCATTGATGAGTCGATTCTTGCGTAGCATATCGTGAGTAATGTTCAGCGCTGCCATTACGGCGATCTTTTCAACACCGTGAATGTTTCCACGACCCTTAATCTTGCGCATGTTTTCGTCTAGGTAACGTGCGGACTTGATCAGAGCCTCCTGGTCGGAGGGCGGGCAATTTACCTGATACTCTTTGTCCATGATTTTTACTTGTACTGATGTACTTTGTTCGCTCATCACATTACCCAAATAATTGTACTTCAATTCAAAACGGCGCTATGGCTACCGAGCCAGAAGAGGGGGAAATCCCTAGGATTGGTCCATGGCTTTCAGGCGCACGAGTATAGATTCCAGTTTCGACTTGGCATCTTTATTCTTATCCATCAATTGCTTGCGTTCGCTCTGCCAGGAATTCTCCCCGGCTTTCAAGATTTGATTTTCGCGCTTCATGTCAGCGCAGAGGTCGATTAGGTCATCGACTTTCTCGCTTAATGTTAGGAATCTGTCTTCGCTCATCTTGCTGTTTCTCTTATTACTATCTGGTATTCCTAACGGGGTGTTAATTATCAATGTCTGCAACGCACTATTGGCGTTAGTTTAGGATTTACATTAACAATGCCCTAACTATAGAGCCGAGTTGGAAGGGGGTCAATAATGGAATTGCAAAAATTGTTACTTGGTTCCCTTATAAGACAGCTATATGCTTGTGCGCTGAAATTAAATACAGGTATCTGAGGTTTAAATGAGCAGTAAATATCGTGAAATGAGGCTCCGTCGTAAGGAGCTAATGGCGCAGATGGAACCGAATAGCATCGCGCTGCTGGCTTCGGCGCCACCGCATATGCGTAACGGCGATGCCGAGTATCTGTATCGACAGAATAGCGATTTCTACTATCTGACAGGTTTCCCCGAGGAGCATGCATTTTTGGCTTTGATACCAGGGCGCAAGCAGGGTGAAGCCGTACTGTTCTGTCAGGAAAAGGACAAGCAGAAAGAGCTCTGGACTGGCATTCTCATGGGCCCCGATGCGGCCTGTGAGGAATTGGAAATCGATGATGCATTTCCAATTAGTGATATTGATGACATCTTGCCGGGGCTGATCGAGGGGCGTGATCGCGTGTACTACTCAATGGGCAAAGATGACCAATTCGACAATCAGGTAATGGACTGGGTCAAAGTCATTCGAAACAAGGTAAAGATGGGAGCGCACCCGCCCGGTGAGTTTCTCGTACTTGATCATCTGTTGCATGAATTACGGCTCTTCAAGAGCGCCGGCGAAATTAAGCTAATGGAACAGGCTGCTAAGATTTCGGCACAAGGGCACAAGCGTGCTATGGCTTGTTGTAAGCCGGGAATTAAAGAATATGAGATGGAGGCGGAACTGCTTTATGCTTTTACTCGCAACGGAAGTCGAGCGCCAGCATATAATTCGATAGTTGCAGCGGGAGAGAATGCTTGCATCCTGCACTACAACGCCAACGATGCCGAGGTAAAAGAAGGCGACCTGGTACTTATAGATGCAGGTTGTGAATATGGATACTACGCCTCTGATATCACGCGCACATTTCCCGCCACGGGAAAGTTTTCTCCAGAGCAAAAAGCCATCTATGAAATAGTATTGGCTGCGCAGGATGCCGCGATCGATGCGGTTGCCCCTGGCGTCTCTTGGGACGAGCCTCACAAAGCCTCGGTCAAAGTTATAACGCAGGGCCTAGTAAAACTAGGACTGTTGAAAGGCAAGGTGAGTCAGCTCATCAAAGCGGAGGCTTATCGCGATTTCTACATGCACCGTGTGGGCCACTGGATTGGTATGGATGTACACGACGTTGGAGACTATAAGATAGATGACCATTGGCGACTGCTTGAGCCAGGCATGGTGACGACCATAGAGCCAGGCATCTACATCTCGCCAGAGAATAAGAAAGTTGATAAACGCTGGCGTGGAATCGGCGTTCGAATTGAAGACGACGTGTTGGTTACCAAGCTGGGTAATAAGATTCTAAGCAAGGGAATACCAAAGACAGTAGAAGAAATAGAGTCATTTATGTCGAGAGCAGTTTAGTAGATGCAAATATCGGAGCCAGACAATTTTTACGATCTTGTCATAGTCGGCGGCGGTATGGTGGGCGCAAGTTTTTGCTGTGCACTAGAGCAGGCGCTGGGTGAAACTCCTCTCTCGATTTTGGTTATAGAGGCAATTTCGCCAAACACTAATTCTGCGAAGCAGTCCAGCTTCGATGCAAAGTCCACTGCTCTCTCGTTTGGTTCGCGAAAATTCCTTGAAGGCATCGGTTTATGGCAAGCGCTAGACGATGCTGTTTCTGCTATCCATGAGATTCAGGTTTCCGATCGTGGGCGCCTCGGCTCGGTTAAAATAAATCGAGATGAGCAGGACGTAGAAGCACTTGGTTATGTAGTTGAGAACAAACGTCTGGGTCAGGTTCTTAATGCAAGATTGAATGAATCGGGAAAAATAAACCTGCTGTGCCCCGCGCTAGTGTCTTGTGTGAAGGCAACTGAGAAAGGTATGCAGCTTGATCTGAATCACGGCGATACCGAAACAAGAGTAGATGCATCTCTGGTCGTATTGGCAGACGGAGGTAAGTCTCCAGTATGTGAACAGCTAGGCATAGCACAATCGGTCGAGCGCTACGATCAGCATGCACTCATAGCAAATATTGTTTTCGAGAAGCCACACCAGCACGTTGCCTTCGAAAGATTTACCGACACTGGCCCGCTTGCCGTTTTACCACTGGAGTCGATAGATGGAAAGAATAGAGGATCTCTCGTTTGGACATTGTCTGTCGAGCAAGCGGCGCAGTATAGGGAGCTGAACGAAGAGGAACTGCTTCCTCTACTGCAAGAACGCTTCGGCTATAAGCTCGGGAAAATTCTTGAGATCGGCGAGACGTTTGTATATCCATTAAGCCTCTGTATTGCTAAGGAGCAGGTGCGGCCAAGCCTGGCTTTATTGGGTAATGTTGCACATACACTCCATCCGGTCGCTGGTCAGGGACTGAACCTGGCTCTGCGAGATACGCGGGCTTTAGTCGATGTACTGGTCAACGCGAAGCAGCAGGGCTTAGGCCTAGGCGAGATGAATGTACTGCTTGAATACGTGGCGTGCCAAGAAGCAGATCAAGCAACAACTACTCAGTTCACTCATAACATTACCAAGTTGTTCTCCAGTAACAATGAGGCGAAGGTATGGCTGCGAAAGTTTGGTTTAGTCGCAATCGAATTATTACCTACGTTGCGCCGCGGATTAGCTGAGCGTGCCATGGGTTTGAGTAAGAGCTGAATAAAAATTGTCCATCCGTGGACATAAGAGACAAGATCAGTTACCGGGAACTTGGGTCCATCTGAAATACTATGCGATGGCGTACGTCGCAGGTTTCAATAGCTTGTCCATTATTCTCCGACTCTTTTTCCTTCCCCGCTTATTGCTACTTATCTGTTTTTCTAATTAGTTACTGCTGTTCACTTCTTCAGTTTTTCTTTCTTGGCTTTTTCTAGAAGTTTGTTTAGTTCATCCAATTCTTTTTCGGTAACGCTGTCTTTGGAAAGATCCAGCAGCGTGCTCATAGCTTGTGATGCAGAACCCTCAAAGAATGTCTTGAGAAGTCGCTATAGGGCTGGCTCTCTGGCCTCTTGATGATCGATCAGGGGATAGTAGACGTATTTTAAATCTCTCTCACGGTGCACGAGGAAGCCCTTGGTCTCGAGCTTATTCATGGTTGCTCTAATCGCTGAATAGCCCGGAGGATTGGCCAAGTGAGCCTCCATGACCTTGGCAGAGGCCTCACTTAGTTCATAGACGATATCCATGATTTGGCGTTCGCGGCGGCTGAGCTGTGAAGCCGATGGCATTGGGCTCTCTTAGAGAATTTGTTGTTAGCTGGTGTTGCATAAAGTGCATCTCCGGCCTAAAAGTCAAACGGGATCGCCATCGACTTGAACCGAAGAGAAGGGGCGTGAATATAAGGCTTCTAAATCAGTGTGTTAGAGCTGCATGCGGATTGCTTCAACGCGACTGCGATTCGCGCCCATATCGCTATAGCCGACGCGAGAGGCGGACCTGACTTGGGTCGTATTGCTCGCGGCATCGTATAAGAACTCCACATCATCAACATAGCCCATGAGGCTGCTAGTGAACTCTGCGTAGAGGTAATTGTTCGACTGTTCGACGATATTGGCTCCATCCATAGCGACGAGTATCTGCTGAACCTGGTTCAGGTTGCCGTCTAAGGCTGCAATTGCGTGTTCCTCGCTGCTTTCATAACTCGATACGCAGTTTGGTGATTCAGGGCAGGCAATTAGTCTGCCATCTCTAACGCCAATATCTTGCGGCGGCTCTCCTGCGCAGGCGGAGAGAAAGGGGAGCAGGGCGAGTAGTGATTTTTTCATGATTCGAACTCTCTAGTTTCAATTTTTCGGAGGCCCTTGAAATAAGCTGAAGCCCCCGATGTTAATAAGTAATGCCTTAACCTAGGACCGTCATCCCTAACCATTCGGCTATCAGGGCGGGTTTGTCTTGGCCTTCAATATCAATGGTCACGTTGTGCTTAATCAAGTAGTGATTGGGTTTCTTCTCTTCACTGCTGACCAGTTGGAACCGAGCACGAATCTTGCTGCCAACTTTTACGGGATTTATGAAGCGTACTTTATCCAATCCGTAGTTGATCCCCATTACCGCGTTCTCGAGCTTGATTCCGCCATTTTCCGCGCTAAGCATGCTCATCAGTGAAAGCGTGAGAAAGCCATGGGCAATCGTGGTGCCAAATGGAGTCTGTGCGGCTCGCTCTGGGTCGATATGGATATACTGATGATCGCCGGTCGCATCGGCAAATTTGTTAATTCTATCCTGATCTATTTCAATCCAATCGGTGACACCAACTTCTTGGCCTAAGTAATTATTGATCTGATCGGCGCTGACAATATTGCTCATTTTGAATCTCCACTCTTGATACGGGCTCTGTAAATCACCACAAGCGCAGCAGTCTAGCAGTAAATGTGAAATCCCGAAACCAAGTGTCTTAGACTAGATCAGAGGACCCTTGGGAATAAGGCTTACAGAGCCTATAATAGAGCGATATGTCTGATGCCCAAATCAACGAGTTCGATATAGTCATAGCCGGCGCGGGAATGGTTGGGGCCAGTCTTGCTTGCTTGCTTGCCGAGTCTTCGCTGCGCATTGCATTGATAGATCGCAAGCCTCTTGTCCAATACAAGGGTAACGATAGCTCAGAACTTCCTAGTGATAATTTCGACCCCCGAGTCAGTGCCATCAGCCAGAGCATCGCAGCAACTCTTTCGACAGCTTGGAGTCTGGGAGGACATGGAATCTGCCCGCGTCTGTAACTACAGTGCCATGGAAGTCTGGGACGCTGAGGGTACAGGCTCGATTGGCTTTTCTGCAGCGCAGATCAATCAGCCTGAGCTAGGTAGCATCGTAGAGAATTCGATCATCATCGCAGCGCTACACAAGCGATTGCGCAGCTTGAAAATGTATTTCCAATAACGCCATTCTCCATAGAGTCCTTCGAGTACATTGAGCGTGAAGATGGCTCAATAGTAAAACTAAACGCAGACGATGGGCAGGCAATTCGCGCACCTCTAGTTATCGCAGCGGACGGCGCAAACTCAAAGCTAAGAGCGCTGGCCAATTTCGAGTGCCGGGAATGGGACTATGAGCAGCACGCACTTGTAACCACGGTGCGTACACAACTGCCACATAACAACACTGCACTGCAGCGTTTCATGGAAACAGGCCCACTCGCCTTCTTGCCGCTGCGTGCGGCGACAAAGGATGACGCTCAGCATTTCTGCTCCATCGTCTGGTCGATGCTGCCAGACCAGGCAGAGCGGGCTATGTCTTTGAGTGAGGATGAATTCAATGCAGAACTTGCTGCGGCGTTAGAGTCTAAGCTCGGCGCTATTGAGTGGAGCGACAAACGCTTTGTCTTTCCACTCAGACAACGCCATGCCCTGGACTATGTGAAGGAAAGTATCGTGCTTGTGGGTGATGCGGCCCATACAATTCATCCTTTAGCGGGCCAAGGTGTGAATCTTGGTCTGTTGGATGCGAAGGCACTGGCAGAGGAATTGCAGCGCGGTATCGAGGCAGGTCGATCTGTTGCTGATCCTACCGTTTTGCTTCGCTACCAGCGTCGACGTAAAGGCAACAATCTCTCGATGATGTGGCTGATGGAGGGATTCAATCGGCTTTTCGCACAACAAGATCTCAGCATACGCTGGTTACGTAACATCGGGATGAGCGCAGCAGACAAGGTGATGCCGATTAAGAATCAGATGATACGCAAGGCAATGGGGCTCGATAGTTAAGGAGCATCTAATTTGTTCGAGGCCTAATGATTGCCCTTCCCTCGCGAACTACTAAGCATGCCATTAATCATTATTTGCACATGACCCTCTATTAGTTTTTCCACCTGCGCATTATCGGTCAAAGCACATTTCTCAGGCCAGTTCTGATGAATGACAGCAGCGCCTATCAAGCCAGAATTTCTCAGAGTTACAATCCCGTGTCACTGCGTCCATACTAAAAGCGCCGCGTTTAGCAGCGCTTCTTCAACACTACCGTGGTGGTAGTTAGAGCCTGTCTTTTTGCATCGATTGGCATAGTTTC
>CASQMQ010000001.1 GCA_949430125.1 uncultured Pseudomonadales bacterium | reverse complement strand
TTCTCCACCATAAAAGCCTGTGAGGGTGACATCTGGTGCTGCATTTCCGACTAACTCACCCCGAGTACCCAATGGGATGTCCAGATAACCAAGCTGGCGAATGGCTAGTGGAAGTCGCACCTCTACTTCATCCGCTCCGTAGAGAACAGCAGCGGATTGAGCACGATTAATATATTGGCCTAATTCAACCTCTCGAGTTTCGATAATGGCATTAAAGGGCGCTTTGATTTCTGTACGCTCCAGATCAAGCTGTGCTTGTTGATAGCTGGCCTGAGCATCTAGAAGTCTAGCTGCATTCACATCCGCTGCACGCCGGGCGTCCTGTAATTGCGAGTCGCTGGCCAGACGCTGTTCCGCTAAACCAATTAGTCGCTCTAACTCGTTGTTCGCATGACTCGATTCTGCCTGAGCCTGTTGCATGGACGCGCTAGTGCGTGCCAGAACTGTTTCAAAATCACTGCTGTCTAACCGCAGAAGAACCTCTCCTTCTTCCACATAAGCTCCCGCCTGCATGGAAGGAGAAATCCAGGCAATAGGACCCGCGACGGCAGCAGATACACTGGCAAGCTGGGCCGCCTGGACCCTGCCCTGAGATTCAACAAGTAACTGCACTGGTTGTTGTTTTACTTCCGTCACTCTCACGCTCACCGGGATCATTTCCGGAGCAGACTCCATGACTGTTGTCGGCGTTCGAAGCAACACCCCCGTAATAAGTATGGAGACGAGTAATATCGCTATAGGCAAAGCTACGCGCTTCATACGGCTACTCCAAGCGAAAGTCATTAAGGCTAGACAACATTTAATTAATAGTTCATTCATCACATTTAATTTTTGTTTTTTCATTTTTACTCTTTATTTTTTTAGGACTTTCAATGTTGCCTGTTCACACGACTTTTTCTTATCACTCGCTAATTTTGCGTTAAATATACCTACTTTAATAAGGCGGCCCTCGACGAATTGAGCTGCGATCACCAAAGCGGCCGAATCAGAATCTCTACTTACCGAACCACTTTTAGAGAATTTACAAGTTACAGCAAAACTCTGTCATCAATTTTTGGCTTTTCACAATTTTTATCATTTATCTGGTCGCGTATAGTATACACCTACTATTAAAGAGAGAGAACCGATTAATTCCCCCCGCTCTGTTTACCTCTAATCCAGCTCGCCTTGGCCCTTTGAGCGTATCCAGCTCAGTTAGCCGCGCGGTTCGATGGCTTATCAACCCTAAATCTGATCGCTTCGCCAACCGCCTCACGAAACTCTTCAAAATGATCCTGCATAGCTTGGCCAGCTATCTCACCATCCTGCTCGTTCAGGCTCACCCTCAGGGTAGTGAGTAGCCGATCTATCGAGCCTTTTTCAAATAAGGCCGAATTCCCAGTTTCATCATCTGACCTACAAACTGCGCCTTTAGGTCATTACTAATGAGCCTAACTACTGAGATTGTCCGCAATAGCAGACATAGCTTCCAGCAATTCTCGCCAATGCGGCTGCATAGCCTCAAAATCATCGTGCTTGGTCTGATAGACTACGACTAGTTTCCTCAGTTGGATGAGTTGCTCTGGTGACGCTGCGTTCACAGCACTCTTTGCAGTTAACGGCGGCCAATACACCAAACGTTAGCAAGAACTGATCCACAAGCAGCGGATCTGGGTGATCATCAAGCGCCAACAGCGGGCCAAGAACCGCTAGGCTAGCTACATTCACGCTCTGTACGCGAGCGCCGCCAGGTTGAGTGCGAATCAAGCCCAGCTGTTCTAACTGCGATAGCCCCTCGCGCACAGCCCCGCGGCTGGCGTCGAATCGTGCTGCAAGGTCTCGCTCCGAGGGAAAGCGATCACCGCTTTGATAGCGCTGCCGAAGAATTTCGTCGCGCAGGGTATCAGCGATTTCATGGCTAATTGTGTTGCTTGAGGGCATCGAGCGCCTGTAATTTCAGGCGCTTGACGCCAGAATCTGTACATTATTTTTGGTGGAACCAACTTGGCTCAGACCGAATATAGGGCCAGAAATCCCATACTGCAAGCCGCTATCGACGAACCGAGCGATATTTTTGTTAACCAGAGGAATCGCGGCCGACAAGTACAGCGACTCATAGAGCCTTGCAGTGAAATAGGCCAGGCGATGAGATTTCGGGCTCAATTCGGGGCGCTGCAGCACATTATTTCAACCCAGGCTTCCATATCTAGCTCACGGCTTACAATACTGAGTGATGCCTCACTAATATTGCGGCACCCGCTTGCCCACAGATACTGATCGCCACCCTCGCTTTTTCGCTCACTGAAAAAATGCAGCAAACCACGCCACTGGCGGCCAAAGCGGTTGTTCACCTGTAGCAAATCTGCTTAAATCTTATCCTCTTTCGTCATATGGGCCTCAATTATCCCGTAAAACTAATATCAATAGATTTGGGCAGGGTTATAATCTGACCCACATTTTGAGGAATGACAATAATGAGAAACATTAGCCGAATTACAACAATCGCCTTTCTGGCAATCATGCTTTCAGCCTGCGGCCTGTTCGCACCCCAAACTGTTTGGATCGACGTGCGTTCGCACGATGAATACAACGAAGACCATATCTCGAATACGGAACACATTCCTCACAGTGAGATCGTCGCGCAGATAAGCGATCTTGATTTGGACAAATCTACCCCGATCAAGCTGTTCTGCCGCAGCGGCGTGAGAGCAGGCCTCGCTCTAACAGCACTGCAAGACCTGGGCTACACAAACGTAGAGAATGTCGGCGGCATTGCAGATGCCAGGGTAGTCTTAAGTCAGTAACCCCGCAGTATTCAGTGCGCTAGATACGCAAAAGGTCGTAGGGAGTAATGAACCCTTCCGGCCTTTTTGGATTGTATGGCGAGGCATACCTGACTACGAATTTAAACTAAGAGGATCCGCTTAGAGCAGGCCAGTCTAATCCTAGTAAACGTTCTGTTATCAATCACTATCCATGTATGTTCGCGCCATACATGGCAAACTCGAAAAAAAACACAATAGACGCCGCCATGCGGCAGGAGCAATTCATGTATCTTTCTAAAAAACTAGTTATCAGTATGCTTGCTGGCTGCACGCTCGCACTAGCGGGAGGCATCGCCAATGCTGCCGATGCCAATGTTGCTGCCGCACTATCCCATTCCGATCGCCCTAGTGGCGACGCAGATGCAGACGAAAGGCGCATGCCGGATCAGGTGCTGGCTTTCGCCGGGCTTGAAAGTGGAATGGATGTTCTCGAGCTCGAGGCTGGCGGTGGTTATTACACAGAGATCTTAAGCCGCTCCGTAGGCGCCAGTGGCAGTGTCATCCTGCAACACCCACCGGGCCTAATGGGTTTCGTCGGTGATGGCATCGATCTACGCACTGCTAACAATCGCCTGTCGAATGTCACGGTTACTATCACGCAATTCGATGACTTGGATGCCGTCGACAACTCAATCGACATGGTTACTTGGATACAAGGACCTCACGAACTTGGCTTCGCACCGGACGGAAATAGTCTCGGCGATGCAGCCGGTGCCTTCCAAGAAATCGCTAGAGTATTGAAGCCAGGTGGCGTGCTCGTTGCATCTGATCATCAGGCCCCTGCTGGAACGGGACTCGAAGCTGGTGGCACGTTGCACCGTATTGAACAGAGCTGGGTTACTGGGATGGCTGAAGCTGCAGGGCTGAGAGTTGCTTCCACATCGAATCTGCTAAAGAACTCAGACGGATCCTCTAACTGATGGCGTTTTCGCACCTGCTATCCGCGGCAATACTAGTCAGTTTTTAGTTCTTTATAGAAAATAGACTAGTCGGCAATCAATGATGCCAATACGCGTCGCTGGCCCTCGAAGGGTCGGCGACCGTGCATTACTAAGAAATTATCTACTAACACCACGTCACCTGACTGCCAGAGCATATCGAAGCTAAGTTCGTCACCAATCTGTATCGCCTTCGCCATCGCCTCTTCGCTAATCGCGGAATCATCACCGAAGCGAATCGATTTCTCTGCGGCATTGCGCGCATCTTTCCATCCACGAAATGCTGCTATGAGCTGGTTAAAAAACACCTGCCGACCATTGTCAGTCTCCCGCACTGCTGGCAATACGGCGGTGGTCACACGCAGACTATCTTGCTCTAGCCATTCCCACTGATAACCCAATTTCCGCAGCTTATCCTCGGCGGCAGATTTATCGTCTGTGCTGAGCGTGCTACGCCAACTTCGACCCTGGCCCGACTCAGGATCATCGATGTTAGGCATCACGTTGGAGTAGCGTACGCCTTTCTCCGCACAA
The DNA here is from genome assembly GCA_949430125.1 of uncultured Pseudomonadales bacterium. Classification (GTDB taxonomy): domain Bacteria; phylum Pseudomonadota; class Gammaproteobacteria; order Pseudomonadales; family Pseudohongiellaceae; genus UBA9145. The sequence continues at coordinate 27,913 of CASQMQ010000001.1, read as the reverse complement.
GCTGCCACGAATTCTGGAGCCTGCTTTTCCAACTCTTGCAATAGCACGTCAGAACGGCACAACGGCGTCGCACCGCCGCTGTGAGCTGCCTGTTCACAATAAAAGAACAATTTCGAGGGGTAGACCGGAGTCTGCGCCATCTCATGGTGTAGGAAAATCGAAACAGATGCCGGTGCCTCGTTCGCTGTGAATACTCTTTCGGTACGATTGCGACGCACTGCATTGGAGAGTGACTCGGCATAGGTAAAATTCGTGAGACCGAAGCTCTGTATCACGCTATCAAAATCACTATCTGAATTGACTGGCAGTCCTCGAAAGAGGATCGCTCCATGTCTAGACAGTTGTTCTAACAATCGTTCCTTATTCTCGCCTAGCCACTCATGAACCTGTGTAAGCGTAGATAAAGAATCTTCGGCAGCATAGACCAGAGGAAATACCTCTTCGTGATGCTGCTGCTGATCCAGCGCTATTTCTTGTATGGAGAGTGATGTCATTACAGTTTAATCGTAGATTGGATAGAAGGTATTGAACGCAGAATCACAGAACACACCTGGATCGTTGAAGCGTCGGTTTTGATTCAGCCCAGAGATTGCAACCATCTCATCCGCGCTCAGCTCGAAATCAAACAGAGCGAGGTTCTCTTTAAGGCGGCCCGGGTTCACAGTCTTAGGAATCACCGCCGTATTGCGCTGCACGCCCCAACGCAAAACAATTTGCGCCGGGCTTCTATTCAGTCGCTGTGCGGCTGCAATCACCACATCTTTCTCTAGAACCGATTCATTTTCCGATGCCATGTCTAATGACACATAGGACAATGCCCCTAACGGCGAGAAAGCCGTCACTGCAATATCATAATCAGCGGCAGCACGAATCAAGCTTTCCTGAGTTAGATAGGGGTGCGATTCAACCTGCAACATAGCAGGCTTAATGTCGGCATAAGCCATCAGGTCGTGCAGCAGCGCGCTATTGTAGTTGCAGATACCGATGTTCTTTACCAACCCCTTTCTCTGCAAGGCTTCCATCGCCTTCCATGTTTCACTCAAGGGCACGGGGTCGATCTGCATCGAAGGCTGATCGGCAGACGGATCGAGCAACCATTCTGGCGGATAGCGCGTCTCGAAGTCCACATACTGCAGAGAGATGGGAAAGTGAATCAGGTAGAGGTCGAGATAGTCTACGCCTAGATCCTGCAGGGTTTTCTGACAGGCAGCCTCAACATGCTCAGCTCGATGATAGGTATTCCATAGCTTAGATGTAATCCAGAGGTCTTCACGCGAGCATAGGCCTGCTGCGAGGGCCTTCTCTATGCCCTTGCCTACTTCGACCTCGTTACCATAGTCCGCCGCGCTATCCAGATGCCGATAGCCGATCTCGATGGCGTCGCAGACCACGTCAGCAGTTGCTTCTTTGTCTATCTTCCAAAGGCCGAGGCCTACCGCTGGCATTGCACTGCCGGCCACTTCAATTGTCGATGTCATTCTCTATCCAGATATAATTTAAGTTGGTGTTGAGTGATAGCTGCTACTCGCCGAGTACGGCTACCAGTTTATGCTGTTCGATGTAATCGGCTATTTCAATCGGGGCGCCACTGGCAATCGACTCTTGTGCGGCACTCGCCACAATCATTGCCCATAAACCTTGCAGTGGCGTTGCACTGTCTACGATCTTTCCCTCCAAGCGGTCGAGGAATGCGATGTGTTCATAATAGGTCGCACCATGATGACCGGACCGCTCGATCGCCGCTGGATAGCCGAGCTTAGTCGTGCGCGAAGCACCCTCTTCGCCTAGATGGACTGAGACAGATGTCTCCGGTGACTTCTGTTGCTGTAGGTCCACCTTCTCGCAGGCTAGCAACCTTCCCTCCTCTCCGCATATCACCAGCTCCTCATAGAAATCGGGGCAGAACATATTGAGAGTGAATGTGGCGCACACGCCATTACTGTAGTCGATAGTAACGAAGCCGTGATCATCAATGTCGGACTTCTTGCCATCCTTCTCGAAGTCCAGAAAATTAACTGCCTGTCCGCCACTGGCATAAACTCGCTGCGGCGTGGACTGCGCAAGTAAATTGATCAGATCGAAGTAGTGACAGCATTTCTCGACTAGCGTCCCGCCGCTGTATTCGTTGAATTTGTTCCATTGCCCCACTTTATCTAGAAATGGAGGCCGGTATTCGCTCATGCTAATCGTCTTGATCACACCTAAGGACCTACGAGATAGCGCCTCGTGAAAGGCTTCTACGTATTGCGCCTTGAACCGATACTGCAGGCCTATCTGGATGAATGAAGAATAGCTGTTTGCCTGCTCAACGATTCGAGCTGCATCGGCGAGCGAAGTCGCCATGGGCTTCTCTAGAAATATTGGCTTACCGGATTTGAGTGCTACTTGCAGCACATCGAAATGGGTGAAATTTGGCGTGCAGATCAAGAGCGCATCGGCAGCAGGGTCCATACACGCCTCTTCTAAATCATTGTAGCGATAGAGGCCGTCGCTCGAATAGTTTTTGAATCCCGCTTCGGCTGCATCGAGACTCTGCTCGCTAGTATCGAAGATGCCGTGAATACTTGCGCGACCTAATGTCGCCGCGACACGCATATGCTCCTGACCAATCGTGCCAGTTCCTATAACAACTAGTTTATGGGAAGGTGCTTCTGATCGATAGAGGTATTTGTCTGACTCGGGAATATGTTGCTGATTGGCAGCAGTTTCGAAGGAGCGCAGTCTTGGCTTTTTAGAATTAGTCATCTTCTCAAGTGTCTTTCTCTATTGCATCTGTCGTAGCGCCAGTCCCAGCGCCCAGCAGCATTAAGGAGGGCGTATCATGACGCGCAATCCACCACCAGACAACTACATTTACTGCGATAAGCAGAAATATCAGCGGCCAGAATGCAGCGCTCAACCCATCAACTAGGCCAATAGGCGAGAACAATAGATACAAGGCAATGACACAGGACATCAAGGTAGCCGCACAGGGGATCGCGAAGCGCCATGGATTCATATCTACTTTGTTGTGCGCCGCATAGGTCCAAGCATGCTGCAGTGGATAGAAGTGTCCTATCATCAACATGATGCCTACCTCGACGAAAAACAGGATGGCATACAGATGCAGAAAGTGAATACCCAATAGGTCATTGAACACAAACTGAAAGAGACCATAGGCAATAATGTGGAACACAATAACGATCTTCGGTCCCAGCGCAGGAACCTTCCTGGTAAATAGTCCAACCATTACTATCGCTATAACGGGAATATTATAGAAACCTGTAAAGATTCGCATGACCTGCCACAGCCCCTCCGGCGCATACTGCAATAGAGGCGCGACGATAAAGGAGAACAAGGCGATGGCGATGCTGGCGATCTTAGCAACGCGAAGCAGATGAGCATCGCTCACAGTACCTTTCTTCATGGGCGCGTAGACATCGAGACAGAATAGAGTAGCTGCGCTATTGAGCAGGGAGTTAAAAGAGCTGAATACCGCACCTAAGAGGACGGCGAGAAAAAACCCGGTTGCATACACTGGCAAAACATCTCGAATGAGTTGCGGGTAGGCTAGGTCGATCGAAGCCAGACCTTCGCCGTACATGTGAAAGGCGATCACACCGGGAATCATCATCATGAATGGAACTAACACCTTAAAAAAGCCAGAGAACAGAACGCCCTTCTGCCCCTCTGCCAGATTCTTCGCCCCTAGCGTCCTCTGAATCACGTATTGATTCGTACACCAATAGAATAGGTTCGCGAACAGCATGCCGGTGAACAAGGTGCCGAAAGGAGTTGGATCTGTGGACGAGCCGATCGCGTTAAGCTTCTGCGTCTCGGTGCTAGTAATAATATGGAGACCTTCTCCTATACTGCCACTGCCCAGAGCCGACAGGCCAAGCAACGGAACGGCGATGCCTACTATAAGCAGCCCAGCACCGTTTAAAGTGTCGGAAATGGCCACGGCCCGCAGGCCACCGAATACCGCATATACCGCGCCTACGCAGCCAATACAAAAAATGGTCAGCACTAGCGCCTGACTGTAGGGAATATCGAACAGCGCGGGCACATCGAACAGCTGCAGGACGGCAATAGAGCCCGAATACAGGACCGAGGGAATCGTAACGAGTCCATAGCCCACCATAAATAGGATGGCCGACATGCGCCGCACGCCATCATCGAATCTGTCGTTTAAGAATTCCGGCAAGTGTAGTGAACGCGCCAGCTAGGTAACGCGGCAGGAAAATAAAGGCCATGCAGATCGTGGCAAAAGCAGCAGTGACTTCCCACGCCATGCTGCTCATGTTGAAACCGTAGGCAGAGCCGTTGAGGCCTATCAGTTGTGATGCAGACAGGTTGGTGAGCAACATCGACCCGGCGATGAAGATCGCACTCAAGCCACGGCCCGCCAAGAAATATCCATCCTTGGTGCTAACCTCACCGCGAGTCTTGCTATACGACACCCACGCCACTATAGCCATAAAGAAGATACAGCTGAGGATTGTCAGAAGGATTTCGTTGTTCGTCACTAGGAATACAGCCTTGGCACTGGAGTTTAAAAAAGAAGCAGTCTAACAAGCAGCGCTTACAGTGCCAATGGAGCTATGAAGATTGGAAGGCCCTAATTCTTCGCCATTTCGCCGCGCAGATACTCAAGCGCGACAGTGATTGACTCGCCATCAACATCTACCAAACGGTTTGCCTGGCGCATTGCCTCATCGGGTATGCTATCGACGAGAGTATCTAGAACCTGCATAAACTCGGGTTGCGCCGCCGCATTTCCGGAGGCCAATATCATGGCGTCGTAGGCAAGCAATGCATTGCGCGGATCATCCAACAACAGCAGATCGTAGGCCGCCACGCGGCCATCCGTTGTATAGGCGCTGATGACATCAACCTGTCTCTCCGCTACAGCGGTATACATGAGCGACACATCGAAGGTGAGTTTATCTGCAAAGTCCATATTGTAGAGATCGCGCAGCCGAAACCATTCCGTTCGACCAAAGAACTCTAAATCGGAACCTGCGGAAAGCTCAGCGGCGATAGGTATCAAGTCTTCGATCGATGTAACTCCTAGCTCGAGAGCACGATCGCGGCGCATAGCAAGTGCATAACGATTCTGAAACCCAGTAAAGCCTACCGTTGTTACGTTCTGTTCTTCAAGAAATTCAACGACGCCGCTTCGAATTCCCTCTCTACCAGGATTACTTTCACGGCTCATGAAATTGGCCCAGACCGTGCCAGTATATTCAACGTAGACATCCACAGTGCCATTGCGTATCGCCTCGTACACCACAGCCGTGCCCATACCCAAGCGCTGCTCTACACTGAAGCCAGCCTCCTCCAATTCCTGCGCCAGCAAGCCAGCCATGATGTACTGTTCTGTGAAGGGTTTTCCCGCCACGACAAAATCGGCGCGGGGCTTAGGTATCAGCCCATACAATGCGAGGGAAACAATAATCACGGTGATGCCATAGACACTTAGGCGAATGCGCTTCAGTCTTGCAGAATCTGCTGCCTCACTGCGTTTCTCCAGCAGCCACTGCATAGAAGCAACTAAACCATCGAGGCCCACTGCCAAACTAGCCGATGCCAAACTTCCCACCATGACAGCGACAAGATTACGAGTCTGTAAGCCGGTGAAAATATAGTTTCCAAAACTGGTTGCGCCTACAAGAGTCGACAGGGTTGCCAAGCCAACGGTCCACACCATCGCCGTTCGAATTCCTGCGACGATTACCGGCATTGCTAACGGCAGCTTTACTTCGCGCAGTATCTGGTTCGGCGACATACCAATACCCTTTGCCGCATCAATCACTGATGCCGATACCGATTCCAAACCGGTTACCGTGTTACGCACTATGGGCAGCATCGAATAAAGAGTCAGCGCGATGAAGGCAGGTAGAAATCCTATGCGACCACCTAAAAGTGCAACCACCAACGCAAGTATCGCGAGGCTAGGAAAGGTTTGAATAATACTGACTACCGCAAGCAATGGACGCTTAACACGTGCCGATTGCTCCGCCCAAACACCAAGGGGAACAGAGATTAAAACACCCATACTGATGGCGGCAAGAGTCAGCAGTAAGTGACCCTGAAAATAGGCTGGCAATAGCAGCAGCTGTTCGCGTAGATTGTCACTCATTGCGCATCAGCTCCTCGAGACGCTGAGCCCGCCGTCGCGGCATGGCAACGATATCGCGCACATAGTCGTGAGATGGATTGTTTAATAACTCCTTCGGCGTGCCAATCTGCAGGACCACGCCTTCACGCATCACCGCAATACGATCGGCCAGCAACAAGGCTTCAGTCATATCATGTGTAACCATGACTACCGTCAACGCCATGTTCTGCTGGATACTCTTGAATTCTTCCTGGAGCTCGCTGCGCGTGATTGGATCAAGCGCGCCAAATGGCTCATCCATCAATACCACTTCTGGCCTTGCCGCCAGAGCTCGCGCTACTCCTATGCGCTGCTGCTGACCACCAGAAAGTTGCGATGGACTGCGATCGCCATATTCATCGAAGGGAAGCCCTACCATCTCCATGCATTCTTCACAGCGAGCGCGGATATCACCTGCAGACCACTGCAGCAGCCGCGGAACGGCAGCGACATTCTCGGCTACGGTTCGATGCGGAAATAGGCCTATCCCTTGAAATACATAGCCGATATTGCGACGCAGTTGCTCCGGGTTCTGATCAACCACATTACGGTCATTAACCAGTATCTCGCCACTGCTTGGTTCTTCGAGACGATTGATCATCTTCAGAGTTGTGGTCTTACCGCAGCCCGAGGCCCCGATGAGACCGAGGAATTCACCGCGTTCTATAGTGAGAGATGTATTCGCTACAGCGAGCGTTGCTCCGCCGTCATATGACTTCTGTACATTTTTTAGTTCAATCATGAATAAAGCTATACTAGCAGTTAATCACAAAGCAGGGGCTGGGCTGGGCCGTGGAATCAACACCTCCTTGCCAATGACCCTCCATATTGGGTTATTTTCCCAATTCAAGGGATTGCGCACTAGATTGAATCGCTGCAGAATAGCGATTAGACAACTCACAAATACATGGCGCTGCCATGACGCTCATGCGGCGTAAGAGACTCAATAAGACCCCAATCACTGAGAACGAGGCACCGCTAGAAGTCTCAATGAAAACTCTACTTACAACTTCTCTGCTATGCACATTGTTCTGTTGTAGCCCAGCGCCCGCATCGGCACCCCAAATACAGAGACTACACTTGCAGAAACAGACGGCACTGGCAATTTCAAACTGGCAAACAGGGAAATACGCGAAGAGACGCTGCAGATGTTAGGCGACGCCGACATTGAATACTGGATCGGAGACGATGGTGCTATTAATTATAACCTAGCAGATGGTGAGGCAATCGACATAATAGGTAACGATGTTATTCTGACTTACATACGCAGAAACTAGTCAGCTGCTAACTTGATTCCTCTAAATTTTTTAACGAGACACTTTGGAAATTTTCTTTGGTCATTGATAGCAAGAAATATTTCAAAGAAGTCGCTTTTTAAACTTCTTCTCGCCGGGTTCGGCATAGGCAGCCTCCTGCTGTGGCCGTTGTTTAGTATTGTATCTATTTTCGTGGGAGGCAGTATCGACATATCGATCGAGTCGGCGTCAGGACTCGCTGGATTTTTAGAAACCGTAGTCATCTGGCTATTCTTGACCCTTGGCCTAGCGATAGTCAATAGATTCACATCGCTCACTATTGAAACCAAGAACTAAAGCCGACTGTTAGAATGTTGCCAAAGGATTCACCGGTGAACCCATACCCATCTCTATTCTCAGCGGAGCCGCTGTGAACATGAAGCTATAGCGTCCTAAGTCCTTCGCCACTTCCGCCACGCGACCGAAATCGAGATTGTCGAAAATAGATACGCCCAGAGAGACCAACGCTAGACTATGCAGTGGCAAGAACACGTTGGGAATGCCGCTGGGTGCCACATCGTTCCACATGTCGTGACCTATCATGGCTACGCCTCGCTCCTGCAAAAAATAGGCTACGTCAGCATGATAACCAGCGACGCCTTCTGAGGTTGGCCAGGCACCGAGCGCTTCGCGGCGCTTCCAGCGACCGGTATAAAGTAATATTACATCGCCGGGTTCGACGCGAACCCCTTGGATTTCTTCCAGCGCCAATAGGTCGTCATAGTTAATCGCCGTACCCGGCTCTAGCCAGCCATCAGCCGTTGCCCTGCCCGGCAACAGCGTTGCGTCGAACAGAACTCCACGAGTCACGATGCCATCTTTGTGAGCATTGATATCGCCCCGCGGACAACCCCCTGCAGCCTCGACTTCCTGATAGGTGACACCATTGTAACCACTACCCTCGTACATGATATGGCAGTCCAGCGCATCAAGATGACTATGTATAGTCCCGTGATAGCTGCCGCTATACTCGTAGCGATCGGAGGCGCCGGTAGGACTAACCCGCAGCACCTCACGCGTTAACACAGCGGAGGCATCGACAGCCGGCTCTTGATTCACATCGTGAGCTAGCGATACTACAATGCCTTCTTGAACTAAAGACGCAGCTTCTTTACGTTTTTCAGGAGTAATCAGATTTGCAGCACCGAGTTCGTCCTCGTCTCCCCATCGCCCCCAATTCGATAACTCATCCATCGCTCGATGAAAATCCGCCTCTGTTTCCATAGGCGGATGAGATTGAGCTAAAGCGAATTGCGTGGTGACAGCAATCAACAATAGCGAAAGCTTTCTACAATGACCAGAGACTCTGTTAAACGTCCTCATACTTGAATCCTATTATCTTATGACCAATACAATCTGTTATGGACGAACGCGAACATATTTCTGTAACTTTCTCGGTGCAGGCTCTCCGCCAAACAGGTTGCCAGCCGCATCGGCGGCAACAAACTCGGCGCCATTACCTATTGTGCTTCTCGGGTCGCCCGTTGGGAGTTGAATGAAATAATTCACCCAACCAAGTTGTGCGTCACCGATGCGGATGCCCATCTCCCAGCCTGGGTTTTGCACATCGTCGGACTCGGAATCTGCCACATAAATATTGTCCTGCTGATCGAAAAAGATACCGCTCGGTCGACCAAACTGAGTCCACTGTGCGAGAAACTCTCCCTCTTGCGTAAACAACTGAAGACGATTGTTGGAGCGATCGCCAACAAATATGCGTCCACGCTGATCGACCGCGATGGTATGCAGTGTTCTGAATTCACCAGGCGCGTAACCAGGCTTGCCCCATGCCATGATGAAATTACCACTACTATCGAACTTAACCACCCGACCGTTTCCATCGTTCTGGTGCCCATCGGCAATAAATACATCACCATTGTCGCCAATCACTACATCGGCCGGAGCATTAAAATGGTCCGGACCACTACCGGATTCACCGGGCGTACCCAACACCATTAATACTTCACCCGTGGGCGAGAACTTAACTACCTGATGGCCCCTTGCATCTCCATCGGGTATACGCGCATTACTGACTGCATCGGTTACCCAGACATTACCGTCTGCATCCACATCGATGCCGTGGGGCCAAATGAACATGCCCCCGCCAAAGCTCTCGACTACTTGTCCCTCGCTGTTAAATTTCAATACTGAGTCTAAATCTGAATCTACACACTCATTACCAAAGCGATCAGGCGCAGTTGCATCACAACGCACAACGGCCCAGACATGTTCGCCGTCAGGATCAACATCGAGATCGCCAACGGCGCCCTGAATTCGGCCATTCGGCAACTCCGCCCAGCCTTCTATGCTGGCATAGGGATTTGAATAGGCCTGCGACAGCGCTGCGCTGGATAAAAGAAAAAAGGGTAGGGCTAGAAAAAGTCTTAAGAGAGTAGACTTGGCTTGTATCATAGTATTGCTCCGGTAGTTTCGTTTGTTGTTCTTATTAATTGAGTTTCTTACTTTGAGTTTTATTCAAAAATGTTGTTGAGCTAATGCCAATAACTTCATACACCGAACAGGGATCCTCACCTGCCTCGAGGCGCGAAACATTGGCGCCCCTTTTAATTTCAATATTCGGGTAGCTTGCCGCAATTATTCATCGACAAATCGATAACGCATGTGAACATCCTTCACACGCCGCGCCTTGTTATCGATGATTGCAGGTCGAAAGTGTATGTCGCGCACGGAGCGCGAGATACTACGTTTCGAATCTAGCTCTTCGGGGGCAGTGACGAGAACGTCAACTGAAGAAGCCCTGCCGCGAGAACTCACTGAGAAGCTAATGTCCGCATACTTAAAAGGATGGTCGAGCTGCCAGAATGGGTTTTTAGACTGTGGCATCGGCGTCGATCGTAGCGCCTCTGTCCAGGAGGTGAATATGCCAAGGTGCATCTCCTGCTCCTTCACAGAAGCAATAGGTTCAATCCGTTCTCTCAATTCAGCGAGGGCATCGGCAAAATTTAGATGCAAGGTCTCCATCGGAATAACCATAGGGCGCTCGAAGAACCAATGCACTTCTTCTTCGGCTATTCCGGCTTCGAGCAACATATCCCGCGCATCTCGATAGCCGCGAATCCCAGTGCCTCTATCGGATAGCAATTGAAAATCGGAACGATATATCTTTATCATCGCCTGCGCTTCGAGATCAGAATTCTCTTCGACTACATCCTGGATCTTTTTGACCATCGAGTATGCGTCACGGAGATATCCATCGCCGATCGGCCTACCTTTATCAATAACGGGAATGAGTGATGAGTTGCCGAAGAATGATCTGGAACTAAGGCCATTGCGATTCTGACTCTCGAGTCCAAACGTGCCCTCTCGACGGACAAGCCGATCTACCGAATCCGAACCAAGCCCCTTAGATGCGTTTAGGAAACTGACAAGGTGATATTCGTGGTGAGCTACCTTATACAACCAAGGCACAGCCTCGAGACTGTCTTCGCCATACTTGTCTTCGACAATGTCTTCTAGCTCTTCATACAAGTCACGAATTTTAAAGAAGTTGCGCACTTGCTCTCGGCGATCTTCGATTGTAATGCGACTGAACAACCAGTCGATTTGATCCTGAATGGCTCCGAGTAGAATCTCCGTGTTCTCGCCATCGACGGTAGTGCGAAGATGACGAATATGTTCAAGTTGATCAGAGATTTCTTCCCAATTGCCCAATGCCAATTGCGTAGTCACTATCGATTGCAGCAAGGGAACCAAATCCAGATGCTCGAAACCCAGCTCGGTGCGCATCACTTGAAACTGCCTGTTCTGCAACTGCGCTACCCGTTCATAGTCTTCGTCCTCATTTAGCAGCGCGATCATACTCTCGAGAGGCTCGATCAGACTAGGATGATAAGGACCGAATTCGAACTCCAAGTCTTCTATCTGCAACCGGTAGGCCGCCAGTTGTTCGGCATTTCCTAATGCGCTACCAATTAGCGGGCTATCTTCAGCGGCTTGGCTGAGAAAACCCCCAAGGCACAGCAGAATAAATAGGGGCAACCTACTGATAATAAATGAAATTATTTTGTTTTTGTGCATAAGCATAGAGATGGCACGAAACTCAAAAATTAGGGACTTCTCACATTAGCTTGATCTCTGCCAGTTGTCGATACACACTACCTAATATCGTCATTGCAGTGAGTCAGCATCCGCCATGAATCGCAGCATTATTCTTCTCATTCTCCTACTTACGGCCTCGCCTATCAGCGTGCTCGCGCAAAGTAATCAGCCCGATCTCTATGACATCGGCGGAGAATTTGCCTTCGTACGTATTCAATACGACAGCTACTACAGCGGTGGCTTCTATGGCGGTCCCTGGGCAACTGACTTCCCAGCTGCAGACGAGAACTTCCTGCGCGGCGTGGCACGATTATCGAATGTACGAGTTATGGAAAAACCCATCGTGCTGCGCTTCGACGACGATAAAATCTTCAACTACCCTTTCTTATATGCCTTGGAGATGGGACGCAACGGCGGCATCTCCCTATCCCCAAAAGAGACCGAGAATCTCAGAGAATATTTACTGCGCGGAGGCTTCTTATTGGTCGACGACTTCTGGGGAGAGCAACAATGGGATGCCTTCTATCAGGACTTCTCCAAGTTATTTCCAGACCGCGAAATAATCCAACTAGACTCCAGCCATGAGATCTATCACACCTTCTACGACATCGATGGTGCGCAGATGATTCCCGGACGTGGTGGCAGAAGAGGCTTCGGGCAAGCCGGAATGGACAGCGCTAGCAATCACGCCATCCTAGATGACGACGGTCGCGTCATGGTGCTTATCAATTGGAACTCAGACATGGGCGATGGCTGGGAGCACACCTTCGATCAATGGTATCCCACACAGTATGCGAATTCGGCATATCAGCTAGGTATTAACTATCTAATTTATTCGCTGACTCATTAGTCTACAAGCCCAACTATCGCATCGACAACTTTGAAGGAAACGCCAATCCCGGACGATCGGCATACAGATGAGGTTTATGACGCCATTACCGGAATGGCCGATGCAAAGTACGGCAAACCCAAAAACCAAATCTAGTTGAGAAACAGGTTCAAATTCAGCAAAACATTCGTAACAACAAAAAATAAGCAGCTTAAAGATTAAAAGGCAGAATTATATGAACAAGCTATACAAGCACCTATATTTGATAACTAAGAATGTGATATCTAAAATATTTTTACCGTTGGCAGCCCTGCTCTTCTATGAGCCTGCCTAGATATTACGGAGCCGCTGCTTAGCCAACCCCTTTTTCAGTCCGGCTAAGATTCTTGAAAACTACTAAATTTTTACTCTGCCCCTTATTTCTTTTGGTCAAACTCAAACCTTGTTACTTGCAAAATTGATGCGAACATCTACCTGCTACCGATATACTAAAAATAAGTTTTACCCTTTTCCACACCCGTTCTATTTAGCGACATCTTTATCTGCTAAGTCGTCAGAATTCGAAACTGAAAATTAACCTGTATTGATTTCAAGCAGAATTTTTCGAAAATCGAAAGATATATCTGTTTATTCCAAAATATTTTGATAACGTAAAAATTGAATCCGCAATTTAGCGAACCATGGGATCCAACTTGTCACCGACGATGCCCAGTTCCTTCATCTGCTTTTTCAATGCTGCTTTGTCTATCTTGCCATCGCGATAAAGACCAACCATAGCGGCATGGATGATATGGCGGTGACAGATTTCAAAATGATCGCGCAAATCAGGTCGCGACTCAGACAGTCCAAAACCGTCGGTACCTAGGCAGGTAAAATTCTTTGGCATCCAGCGGGCGATGCTATTGGGTAAGGCTTTCATGTAGTCGGACACTGCAATTACGGGGCCGCTTTCAGTAGAAAACAGGGCACGCAGGTAAGGTTCTTGTTCAGCGTCCAATGGCTGTAGCCGATTGTGCCGTTCACAGGCCTCGGCTTCTCGGCACAGTTCGGTATAACTGGTTACACTCCAAATGTGAACAGCGTAGCCGAGTTCTTGCAACTTTTCGGAAGCTGCAAGAGCTTGTTGCATTATGGAACCACTAGCCATGAGGTGAACCGGCTCGCCGCCACAGTCACTGCGGCGCCAGCAATAGGCGCCCTTTAATATGCCATCAGCGCAAGCCGCGTCATCTGGCATGGAGGGCATCAGGTAATTCTCGTTGTAGAGAGTCAAGTAGTAAAAAATATTTTCCTGTTGCTCATACATACGGTAAATACCTTCTCGAATTATTATCGCAAGTTCATAAGCGAAGGCTGGGTCGTAACTTTTTAAATTCGGTACCGTTGATGCGAGCACGTGGGAGTGGCCGTCTTCATGTTGCAAGCCTTCTCCATTGAGGGTGGTGCGACCCGCCGTACCGCCCAATAAGAACCCGCGACACATCATATCGGCACACGACCAGATCATATCGCCGACGCGCTGAAAACCGAACATGGAATAGAATATATAAAACGGAATTGTTGGCACACCATGCACGGCATAGGCCGTTCCCGCTGCTTGAAAAGAGGCTATGGCACCGGATTCACAAATGCCTTCCTGCAATATCTGACCGTCGCTGGCTTCGCGATAGGACATCAAGCTATCAGAATCCACAGGGGTGTAATTCTGACCTTCTGGGGAATAGATTCCTGCTACTTCGAACAAGCCATCCATACCGAAGGTACGTGCCTCATCCGGCACAATTGGCACCACATATTTGCCAATTTCGCCATTTTTCATTAATAGGCTGAGCATACGCACCATCGCCATCGTAGTAGAGACTTGTCTTTTACCAGTACTCTCAAGAAATGTCTTGAATGCTGACAGCTCAGGCGTTTTCAAATTAGCACAGGAGACTTTGCGCTCAGGCATGAAACCACCTAATTGCTGTCGATGAGATTGCAAATATTGCATCTCATCACTGTCTGCATTCGGGCGGTAAAATTCCGCGCGTTTTATGGCTTCTTCATCCAGTGGAATGCCGTAGTCTCTGGCCAGCTGCAAACGCTCCTGCGCATTCAGTTTTTTCTTCTGATGAGCCGTATTGCGGCCCTGAGCCGACGCGCCCATGGCATCGCCTTTAACCGTTTTAATTAGAATGACGGTGGGTTTATCTGTCGTCTCCAGTGCGCGCTCATAGGCTGCAAATATTTTTTTCGGGTCTTGCCCTCCCCGCTTGATCTCACGTAGCTCTTCGTTGCTAAGTGAGTTCATCATTTGCTCAAGTTGCGGATTGCTTTTTACCCAATGTTCGCGCTGAGCGTCACCGGGTAAAATCGAGTAACGTTGATAATCGCCATCGACGCAGTCTTCCATGCGCTGACGTAAGATTCCTTGATCATCCTGCGCCAGCAGGCCGTCCCATCCACTGCCCCAGATCACTTTAATTACGTTCCAGTCGGCACCGCGGAAACTGCGCTCCAATTCCTGAATGATCTTTCCATTACCCCGCACCGGGCCATCCAGACGCTGCAAATTGCAGTTAATCACCAATACCAGGTTGTCCAGTTTTTCCCTGGCAGCGATATTAATGGTGCCAAGCACTTCTGGTTCATCCGATTCACCATCGCCAATGTAGCACCAGATTCTGCCACCGTTTTTTTGCTTGAGACCCCGGTTCTCCAGATACTTTGCAAAGCGAGCCTGATAGATTGCGGCGGGCGTGGAGAGGCCCATAGAGGCATTGGGCATCTGCCAGAAGTCGGGCATTGAGCGCGGATGTGGATACGAGCATAGACCACCCTCAGGCTTTAGTTCACGACGAAAATTCTTAAGTTGGGTTTCACTCAGTCGGCCCTCCACAAACGCGCGGGCATAAATTCCCGGCGCTGCATGGGGTTGAGGCAAGAGCATATCGCCGCCATAGGACTCTGTACGATTGCGGAAGAAATGTTGAAAACCCACTTCCATCATGGTCGCCGCCGAGGCATAAGTTGCGATATGCCCACCGACCCCGGATCCCGCATCCGCTGCCTGCAATACCATCGCCATAGCATTCCAGCGAATGATGTTCTCAATACGTTTCTCCAGTGCGATATGTCCCGGGTAGGCGGACTGCTCAGAGAGCGGTATGGTATTCACATAAGCTGTGTTCAGTGTAGCTTCGCTGAGCGCAACGCCGCGATTCAGCACATGGTTTTGCTGAACCCTGAGAATATCGCGCACTCCCGCTTCGCCATGTTCCCGATAAATGTTGTCCAGCGCCTCGATCCACTCTTGGCGGTCTTCCGCTAACTCTTCACTGAAGCTGTGCAGACTTTTTACTGGCATGATTTCGGTTTCCAAATGCAAATATCAAGGCGATAGTATACGGAGCCAGCAAAATTATTTATTGCAAATAGTGCGCAGAAGCTGGTTTAATGAGCAATATTAATAAAATTTAATTAAATATATTGGAATAATATTGCGTTATGGAGTTAGATCGCACCGATTACAGGATTCTGCATCACATCCAGAATAATGCTCGCATGAGCAATGTCGACCTAGCAGACGCGATCGGTCTGTCACCCGCTCCCTGCCTGAGAAGGGTTAAGGCACTGGAACAAGCTGGGGTGATTAAACGTTATGCGGGAATCGTTGATGCCGGCGCAGTTGGCCTGCCTATATCCATCTTTATTAACATTTCACTGGAGCGCCAAGAGCGCAGCCACCTGGAGGATTTCGAAGCCAGCATACGTAGCAATCCCGAGGTGATGGAGTGCTACCTAATGAGCGGTAGCAGCGACTACCTGGTGCGCATAGTCGTGCCCGATCTACAATCTTTCGAGCGCTTCCTGGCAGACAAGCTCACACGCATACCCGGGGTCGCCAATATCCAGTCGAGTTTTGCCGTTAAGCAGGTGGTCTACAATACAGAACTACCGCTGCCGGAACGCATCTAGCGAGGAACCCAGCTCGCTATTGAATCCGGACCAGACGATCGATCAAACCTCTTACATCATCAGCACTAGGAATTTAATGCGCAGACCGCATTTTTCGATATCGAAAAATGCGGTCTGTCCCCTATTCTCCCCCTTAGCACACTTCTTAGCACACTCTGATTTCGCGCTTTTAACTCATAGATTCAGTTAACGAATCGGTCGCACTGTCTACTGAAAATCCTCGTGTCGTTGGTTCGAGGCCAGCTCCCTTTTCTTATGTGCACTGAACTAACGTGCTGGACAAACTTATCGGTCGAAAAGCATCTCTAGCTGAATCCAAATAAGAAAATTTGATCAGCAATTGAGGCCTTCCAACTACTGCTCCCTTGGGCACCGACTCTTTTCCATCCCATCCCAAACTACTGTATTTTTACTCTGACCCCTTTCATTTACCCCTTGCATTTCAATTTGCTAAGTGTCGGGCGCTGCCGAGAGTCGGCTTTTTACGGATTCATCCTGAGCAAGAGGTGTGCCTAAAGGACCTTTGCCGCCCTCATCACACTTTCAGCCTTCTCCTTGATTTCGGTTGCAACAGAGAAAGGATCGCCGTTGACGATTTCACTCCTGTACAGCTCTACCGACAGGGCGCCGGTGTCTTGCCATAGCATTAGAGGAATCCAGTTCTCGAACTTTAGAGGGTCCACCCTCATGCCACGCTGACATTTCAATTCGCCGTGTTGATAAATTGCCATATTCCATAAGTTTGATAATTTGAATCTATCCACCCCTGGCATTCGCAGACAGAAATGCCAATAATCTTTGCTCGATGTTTTCAGAGGCTCCAGGTACTAGAGCGACGGTACCCACTGTTAAGACACTTACCGCCAGACACAAAAGCAGATATTTTTTAAACTCCATGTTCAACTCCCTTTTGGTGCCAACTCGAATATCCAGGTATGACCGCCTTCGATCGATTTTTCAGTGGTAGGCGAGTTATATTTTGAAGTCATCTTCGCCACCACGCCTCCTAATTCCGGTCCTTCTGTAATTCGCACAAGCTGTCTCTCGTAACGGAGTCCATCCAGACGTATAACTACGGCACCGTCTCCCTCTTCGGCCTGCACGGCCCATTTTTTCCACAGTCTCCCCAGGAAGGTGCTCATGTAACTTGAAGCGACGTAAATCTTTCCTCCATTCTCCATGATATACATCAAGCGTGAGCTGAGCGGGTCAATCAACTGTAATTCAACCAGGGGAATTTCATCCGTAAAACTCCAGTCCGGCTCCGGACCCATGTAAAGCTCTCCCGCTAGCAGCTCCCCGCCGGGAAACAGCCTACTCGGGCCATCAGCGCTACGGTTCTCAAAGCGAGCTGTAGCTATGGCTAACGCCGGAATCAGCAACAAGATACCGATTGTTTGTAAAGCGTACTTTAAGATTTTTATTGTTCTGTCTCTCTATCTGATCTAGCTGTTGGCTTAAATGCCAACAAAACATTGCCTGCAGTCCCGGTGCGACCGTATCCGGAGTTCACGAACAAGAAACCAGCACCGGCGGCAATACCATGGGCATCTATCGATCCACCCAAACCTGGCACTGAATTCGCAGTCGCAAAGTCTCGTACCGTGTCGTACTCGAACAGAACTTCACCGGAATCACCTGCTAGAATCATCAGTCGACCATCAAGAGTTGCCGTAATTAAGGCACCATCTACCAACAGCGGCGTCACTGAGTGGCCGTAGCGCGATTCACACCCGCGTAACCGTTCTGAGCGATTTTCACAATCCGCTTTTTCTTCTCTATACCAACTTGCCTCGCCGGTATCAACAAAGAAACTATACACACCCGGTCTAGGCACATAAGTTCCACGGGCGCTGCCTGGATCATTGATAGGTAAGTAGACCCTATTCCCATCGCTGGCAATTCCCCAGTGATTGCCACCCAAAGTGGTACCAGTGCCGATACGCTGATTCCAAATGAGCGCACCGGTATCGGGATTAAGCGCCCAAACATCGCCTGTTTTCTGACCTGCCAGAAGCATGTCGCCCTCTTCTCTTTCGATTAGAATTGCTGACCCGCCAAAGTCCTTATCTGCCAAAGTGCTTGGCTGCTGGTTAGGGCAGTTTGGACCTGCAATACGCCCACAAGCTATGTTCCAGACATCATTCCACAATCCTTGAAATACCCAGCGTTGTTCGCCCGATTCCAAATCGAGTGCTATTACTGCATCGCTGGTGACAGTAGCTGGATGAGAAGTATTTTCTCCGCTGGTCGTATAGAGCAACCCACGTTTCTCATCGATTGTCGGTGTGGACCAGATTGGCGCACCAGACGGTCCACGCAAAGCCACACCCAATGAATTGCGTTCGCCAGTATATTCAGCTTCCGGCATGGTGTGATATACCCACTCGATCGAACCTGTGGCGGCATCCAATGCAACAATTTCACCATGCCCTACACAGCACTCAAAGCTCGGTGTCACAGCTTGCGCTGCACCAGACGCAGAAACCGGCACATACACTCGATCTTCATGTAACACCATACCGCCAGTCAGCCGAATCCCTCGCCCATGACTGCGAACGTCCTGTGACCAAAGCAATTGCCCTGATTGGGCATTGAGTGCATAGACGAATCCTTCTCCATCTCCATACACAATCGCAAAAAGCCCGGAATCACCTAGCTCGCCATAGGTCAGTGATGAACGTAAGCGAGTGGGAGATTCAAAAACCCATTTTGTACAACCACTAGCAGTATCCAGAGCCAGAACTTTTCTTGAACCCGTTGCAGAATAGAAAATAGTGTTACCCACAATCACCGGAGACGCACGCAAGCCACTTACATTTGGAAAAGCTAAGGCCCACGCCAGCTCAAGATTTGCAAAATCAGATTTTGCAAGACCGGCTTGTTCTGCCGTCATGTTTCGGGTGCTTGAATAATCTACACCGAGGCGAGCCATAGCTACATCGCCTGTAAGATCTACAGTATTTACTCCCTCAGCACAGAGCGTGGCCTCTAACCAGCTGTCATCTGTTGCTGCTGCCAAGTAATCAACTATTTGAGATTTTTCCCTATTACTCAATACAGAAGCCTGGACGTACATGACGCCTTCATTGACGGCAAATTCAATGTTCGCGGCGGTAAGTGTTTGAAGACTTTCCAGAGAGGGAGCAATTTCACTGTCGCCAATATTAGCTGCCGACTGGTGACAAGCACTGCAGTTTTCAGCAAACACTTGTGCACCTGGGTGCTCCTGCTCTTGACTCCAACTAACACCGGGAATTGAAAACAACAGAGTCAATGAAGCGACAAAGAACAGATTGTTTTTGGTTGAGCTACGCATAGTCGATCTCCTCATCATTTTATAAGCCAGAATCTTTAAGATTTATTACCTACCGCTCGTAAGGTAACTGACGCAGCGAGCAGGCAAAGAAATAACTACTCCCTCGCTAAAGAATTTCTCTACCCAAAGTGCCATGCGGCACTCTATGACCCACATCCAGAACACTGGACGAGCCAATGTCAGCGATGGCGGGAGTGCCACTTCCTGTCATAGTAATTATCAATTCACGATTCAACATATCCAGAACCCGTTCTACACCCGCCTGACCAAAGGCACCCAAGCCCCAGACATAAGGGCGGCCTATTCCTACCGCAGATGCTCCCAATGCCAGCGCTTTAAACACATCGGTCCCGCGACGAATACCCCCATCGACGATGACCGGAATCTGCCCATTCACTGCAGCGATAACCTCTGGCAAGCATTCGATAGAGCCTCGTCCAGTGTCTGTCGCACGGCCGCCATGATTGGATACGATGATGCCATCAGCGCCATGTTGGACAGCTAGTGTTGCATCAGAGTCTACTTCGAGACCCTTAATAAGGACCTTCATGTTGGTTACTTCTTTTATCTTGCCAATCACATCCCACGTCATAGCAGGATTGAAGGTACCCATTTTGCTAAAATTGAGACCTTGCAGGGCTGGCTTCCTCGGCATCACTGAGTGGCAAACTTCACAGTCCCTTTCATCTTCCCGTGTCATGATCGTTTGGGTTTCTGTGTTGCGCGCGATTGCAGGTAGATCAATTGTTAGGGCTACTGCCGTGCAACCTGCGGCTTCTGCTCTTCTCAGCATTATTTCACTATTTTCCCAAGTACCAATGGCATCCATGGCATACAGTTGAAACCATAGTGGGTTGTCACGAGCTTCTGCTACCCGCCTCGATAGATGTAGTAGCCATGGTCGACAAAATCATCTGCTGACCTTTGGCCTTTGCCGCCCTGGCAACTGCCAATTCTGCATCGCCATGAAAAGCCCCTTGACCGCCAACGGGACAGAGAAAAATCGGCGAGTCGGCTTCGGCGCCAAGTACATTGACCGATAGGTCGATGTTACTCACATCCACTAACCGTTTGGGCCGAATCTGAAACCGCGTATACCCTTCACGATTTGCCCTTAAAGTGCCATCACTGTCCGTGCCCGTAGACAGAAACCCCATATGCGCAGGTGGCACTTTAGAGCGGGCTACTGCTTCCATCTCCCAGACATTGATCACCTCCGACGGATCGGTGAGACGCTCCCCAAGTGTTTCTTCTACTTCCTGCGCAAACGCAGAATAATTGGTAATTAAGGGACTGGCAGCCAGGAATTTGAGAAATTTACGGCGCTGTAACATGAAATCCTCCGTTGATAACTCTGGGGTTATTGGGCTTGTACAACTTCGTTTCTTAATATACCCACGTCTGATAATTCGACTTCGTAAACGTCACCCGGAACCATTGCCTGGGTGGCGCCCATGGTGCCGGACCAGATCATATCGCCGGGTTCCAGCGTGAAATATTGAGATATATAACTGACCATTTCTTCCATGTCGAAGATCAGATCAGAAGAGTTCCCCCCCTGCACGACCTCGCCATTTAGGCGGCCGGTGATTTGGACGTTCTTGTAGTCGACTCCTTTAACTAGTACCGGTCCTACTGCATTGAATCCGCGTGATCCTTTTGCACGCACAACTTGAAAGTCGCCAGCCTGCCAGGCGCGTTCGCTGACATCGTTACCAGCGGTTACCCCAAAAATGTAATCGCCAGCTTCTTCCACTGTCACATTCTCGGCGCGCTTACCTATCACGATTGCCATTTCTGCTTCGTAGTGCAAGTTCCCAGATCCTATGGGTCGTACGATTGGATCTTCAGGACCAACTATTGAATTTGCGGGAACGGTGAAAAGGGCAGGAATTTCAGCCGGGTCTCCGCTGATGTGGCTGAGGAAGTTGAACCCTGTCATGAACACCAGAGACGGCTCGACCGGTGCCTCAAGTTTGACCTCACTACGATTGAATTTAACCCCAGTGTGATCCATCGTGTTATAAGGCGCACCCGCCAATTCATAGATTTCGTCGCCGTGTACCATACCCCAGGAAATCTCACCTGCGTTCTGCGAATAACGCACGAAAGTTTCCAGTTCCTGCGCACTGGTGAAAATACTGACCACTGCAAAAAATGTAGCTGCTGTTAAAGTAAATAAACGTTTCATGCCAAATTTCCTATTAAGGTCTTGTTTGATTTTGAGCTTTCTTTGCTCAATCATTACCGAACATTTGATGCCTGAAATTCTGTGAGTTGCCAGCGCCCACCGCGTTTTACGTAAACATCTATTGTCCGAATGTGCATATCGATAGGCTCAGCCCTTCCACCCACAGTGATCTTCTGTTTTACCTCGCCAGCGATGATACCTACATCACCATAGATGCGAGCTTCCATGCCGATGGGATTAACTTCCAGCCAGCCGATTCCTCCTGTCCTTACCGTTTCCAGATAAGAGGCCTTGGTATCAACTGCACCTGTGGTGTGGCAGTAACGCACTTCCTCGGCCACCATCTGCTCGAGTTTGGAGATGTCCTTGAAAATCGCTGCTTCGAATCGTTCTTGCTGCACCGCTAATAATTCCGCTTCTGCCGTAGATGATTGCGCGATTGCACTGCCCGTCGTCGCGACGAACAGTCCCGCCATAAAGAACAGAAACTTTATCTGGCCAGCTTTTTTAAATAGGGCGTCAAATAGAGTGTTAAATAGTAACAGTGATGTCATAGCCTCCATCCTTTCTTGTTCCGAATAGGGGTGTCATAAGCAACAGCAGCAGACCCGAATCAGTTCGTCAGCGGCATAAGCTGATGACGAACTGATACTCAAAGCGCTGCGTGGTTTTCCTAAATATGGCGCATGCTTAAAACGTGGCGTGAGCATTAAACGGGCTGGCAGTGCCGCCTTTTATGGGGTTAATCTGAATCGAAGTCATGAATTCCCACCGGCCCAGACGCTCGGCAACTTCGGCGACCTCTTGCATATAACCGTTGTCAACAATGGGTAAACCCAGATTTACTTGGGTGAGCTGATGAACGGGCCTTCCAATACCTGCTACACCGGATGGTTGGACATCATTCGCTGCATCACTTATCAGTATGGCGATGTCACGTTCCTTCAACCAGGGCAATACCGATGCATGCAGACCGGCACCGCCTTGCCCATAGGCCCATGGGCCTTTGGCGTCGCGCAGAGCCCAACGGCCACCGCGAATAAACAGGGCATCGCCACTGCCGATTTTAACGCCGGCAAATTCTTCCCAGGCTTCCAGGTCTTCCACATAAATAGGAGTACTGGGCTCCAACCAGTCCACCCCTCGCATCAATGGCATATCTACCAAAATTCCACGGGTAACATAGGAGGTTCCCATGCGGTCGATTGCCAGGTCTTCACATCCCGAAGAAGTCAGGTTTTGTGGATAGCCATTGAAGATGACATATTCACCATCTACTTCAGTGCGGTAGTGGCATAGCGCATCGACGTGGGACATCATGCCGTCGTGCAGTTCAAACTGCACTCCATCCATGGCGAAGTTGGGCTCTTCCCCATCTTTAACTCGCACCGGTGTAACTTTCCCGTCAATCAGTTCGAGATTGGTCATCCAGTGCTCGTAGTCACCATATGCCTGACTATCAATAGTCTTCTCTTCGAGGATGAAATGCTGCAAGGTGACTGTCTCGCCAGTCAGTACCAAATCAGCAGCCTGGCGCGTTTTTTCCGGAGTAATCAGGTTCAGCGTGCCACGCTGATCATCAGGCCCCCAACGTCCCCAGTTGGATAATTCACTCTCCCACTGCTTCAAGATATCCAGTGTAACTAATCTTGATGGCAGCTGAGTTGAAGGGTGTGCCTGAAATTCCTGAGCCGCAGAAAATCCGACCAGGCACAAAGGCAATATCGCAAACAGAGTTTTCCAATTCGAATAGTGATATCCAAGTATTTTTCTCATGGGCCAACCTATAGTGGAAATAATTAATTGATTAATCCGAGAAATGTTAGGATGTGAGTTATATGTTCTTTTTCTAACCACCACCGCTATTCCCGAAACCTTGACATGTCAGATGACATGTTGCAGCATGTCATCTGACATGTCAACACAGGAAATTATGTCAATCAAATCAAACGCAGGAAAATCAAATCGATCAAATCAAACGCAAGAAAAGCGTGTCAAACGGAAAAAACAGGCTGGTCCTGATCGCAAACAACAAATTCTCCAGCAAGCGGTCGAGATCATAGCAGCAGAAGGCTACGGCAAGCTGTCGATGCGAGCTCTGGCGCGTGCCAGCGGCATAACACTGGGTGCGCTGCAATACCATTTCAGCACCTGGGCTGACATGCTGCGTGCACTGAACAGTCTATATACTTGATCAGTACGACCCAGTCTTGGGCGCCGATGGCTCCCGAGGACAGGCCGCCGACCCTCCAGGGTTTCATGCGGCTGGTTCTAGAAGATGCTCCTGGTTCTGCGCTTCATTCGGGGAATTTGCTCCCACAGTTGTACGCGATGGCCCAGGTCGAACCGATAATGGAGGAGCTGCAGGCTGAGATCTTTGATACGTACATTAATGTAGTAGAGAAGGCTGCTCGCAGATCTCCAGCGTGAGACACCGCGTGCAGAAGTATTGGCAATTATGTTGATGCTCAGAGGGTCGAGGCTGCTACGAGGCGAAATCCATAAGTGGGGCGTTGAGGCTGATGAGGTCCATGACGCCCTTATCGAAATGGCCGATGCAAAGTACGGCAAACCGGAAAAACAATCCTAGTTGACGAAACAGGTTTGAATGCAGCAATTAATTTGAGCCGAGATAAATTATGCTGGAACAACGTTCGAATCTCCTTGCTGCCACTCTTCTGGTCCTGGTTTTCACTCCCCAGCTAGGGTGGGCACAAGCTGCCGGCAGCCGTGTGTTTACCGCAGGTAAAACTCCCTGGGGGCATCCGGATATCCAAGGGGTCTGGGATCGACGCACCATTACACCCTTAGAAAGGCCTGAACGTTTCGCGGACAAAGCTTTTCTCACGGCGGAAGAAATAATTGCTTACGAAAAGGCAAGCGCTGCTCGAGAGGATGGCAAACCATTGGATGCCCGCCGCGCTGGAATAACGGTGCATGATCCGCAAGACTTGGACTATGGCTCAAGCTGTTCTGGCAACCGGACAAACGTCTCTAGTCGTCGACCCTCCGAACGGACGCATTCCAGCCTACACACAAGCTGCCGTTGAGCGCGCTGCAGCCGCGCAACAACTCCGTGGAAGCAGAGGTTCCGCCGACAGTTGGACTGATCGTAGTCTGAATGAGCGTTGCCTTACCTGGGGCATGCCTCAGGGAATGCTCCCACAAGCCTACAATAACAATATTCAAATAGTTCAGACTGCCAATGAAGTGATGATTCTCACTGAGATGGTGCATGACGTGCGCATTATTCCCCTCGATGGGCGCCCTCACATTCCGGATAACATTACCCAATGGCATGGCGATGCTCGAGGGCACTGGATTGGGGAAACACTTAGTTGTTGAGACGACAAACTTCTCTGCAAAATCTAGCTTCCGCCGCTCAGGTTCCAATTTACATTTGGAAGAACGCTACACAAGAATCGCCGACGATAGATTGCAATATGAATTTACCGTCACCGACGACACTACTTGGGAGCAACCATGGACAGTGTCTTTCCCAATGGTTAAAGGTGGCGAGCCCCTCTATGAATTTGCCTGCCATGAAGGAAACTATGGCTTGGAAAATATACTCCGAGCAGCCCGACATCTTGAGAAGCAACAACAATAATTTCCCTATTGAACAGAAATCTACTATGAAATTTCAAAGCGAGGCTCTAAGCATCATCTACCGCTAATTTGTAGCTGGGTCTTACATGCCAACAATTGTCTTGCTGTAACTCGTTCCCCAAAATATTTTTGCAGGTTCTCCACCTCTTCTGATTTAACAGAATCTTCGAGCTTAATCTCAACCAACATCATGCTCTAAGTTGTCTCGCGAAATCGTAAAGGCATTAACACCAGTAGAGTTTTCCAAATCGAATATTGATATCCAAGCACTTTTGTCATCGCCCAAGCTATAGTGGAAATAAATAATTGATTACTACAGGCAATGTTAGGATGTGTGCTAAATGTTCTTTTTCTAACAACCATCGCTATTGCCGAAACCTTGACATGTCAGATGACATGCTGCAGCATGTCATCTGACATGCCAACCACGGAAAATAAGTCAACCAGATCAAACGTAGGGAAAATAGTATGAATAGACAATACAAACACCTTTATCTGATTACTAGAATATTCTTTCCGCTAGCAGTTCTGCTCAGTGCCTCAACAGGAGCTTTGGCGCAGTCCTCAGATGAGCCGACTTATTACGGGGAAGCCCTAGATGCATTAAGTCGCAACTGCGCCGAATGCCATCGGCCGGAAGGTCCAATCTGGGCGGCGTGCAAGCACCGTTTTCTGTCCTGAATTTTGAGGAAGCAAAAATTTGGGCACCATTGATATCCCTGCGACTAAAAAACGGGTCAATGCCTCCTTGGGGAGCGCACCAACAACATCAGGGAACATTCAAGAACGAGCGTTATATCTCTGATGAGGACAAGCAGCTTCTGATCGGGTGGGTTGAGGCAGGTGCACTTGAAGGTGATGCCGAGGATCAGCCTAGTACTGCAGATGAACTCGCTCTTAGCGCACCGGCGAATGAGCCTACACTAGCACCGGACGGTTCCATGTGGTGGATGGGCGTGCCCGATGCGACAGTTGCCTTTGCTGACCCGGTGCAGGTATGCGAAGAAGCATCAGATTGGCAACCCACGATACTCATGCACCGTACTGGCGGTGATTTGAGCAAGCATCAATGGGCTCAAGCATCAGAGATTCGGCCCGGCAGCTCCACAATGCACCACGGGACTTCCAACTATCTGGGAGTAGCCGTGCCTGGTCGAGGCCCTCAAGTCTATCCCGATGGATGGGGCTTTCTTGTACCCTCGGATCCATTTATTACCCTTAATATGCACTATGCCAAGCAGTCAGGCCCTGGCACTGCCGTGGAAGATAACACCGTTGGTGGTCTCCTCTTCTATGAACCGGGTGATGTAATCGATTACGTGGTTCAAAACACGATTCCAATGAACACGGACATTGTGATTCCACCAGGCGATCCCAACTACATGGCGACGCATGAGCACACCATCGAGGAAGAGATTCTCCTGCTGGCGCTGGCTCCTCATTCTCACTATCGCGGCAAGGCCGTAAAGATTGAACTGGAACTGCCTGGTGTAGATGAGCTAGAAACTCTGTTGTGGGTGCCCGACTATGACTTCAACTGGCAATTCCACTATGAGTACCATGAGCCGAGATTACTTCCAGCGGGAGCAAAAATGCATGTGACCTGGTGGTTTGACAACTCCGCTGAAAATCTAGCGAACCCTGACCCTACAGCCGAAGTTCGTTGGGGACCTAAATCATCAGATGAAATGATGAACGCCCGCTATTACTTCACCAAGCCAGAGCCGCAGGGAATCGTCGTGGGAGATGCAATCCCCGAATCCATACTTGCCCAGGCTCGACGCGGAACAATATTACCGGGGCCAGCAGGCAGGCTGGGATACGAAAAATATTAGCCAGCTGTGCGGACCACAGGTAGACACCCTAGAAAATACGGAACACTGGAAATACGCGGTCCAAGCGCGTCAATTCTTAGCTTAAAAAGTACAATGAGAGAGCTTACGATGACTTCGAAACCCAGACTAACGATTGCATTTCTTTGCGCTGGGACTTCTTTTCCCTGCTATTGCGAATAGCCAGGAGTCGAGAACTGTCTTCCCCACCGAAATCACTAAAGACGATGCAGCAGGAATGCTCTTTCAGCGCGACGATGTAACAGAAACTACACACGCAGATGGCCACGAGACTGCAAGTCGTCACTTCGATGGCGAGTAGCGATGGAAAATTTCATAGTGGCATGTATCGCTCCACTATAACTCGCTTCGAGATCAGCGAGCCGTACGGTGTCGATGAATTTATGTATTTCCTCAGCGGGGAGTGTCACCCTGACTTCCGCCGACGGGGAGCATTATGACAGTGCTCCGCGGGGCGAAGCTATAACAATGCCCAAGGAATGGACAGGAACCTGGGATACGGATGGTTTTGAGAAATTCTGGGTAATCCATTCGTCTGACGACTAGGCTCGCAGCAACACCATGCTCCTTTTTTAGTTAATACTTTTATTAATTGGTACTTTTATAGAAAAGCATTTTTATGGATAGTACATTTATTAAGAATGTCTGCATTTTCT